>CAYSZC010000098.1:0-4701 GCA_964435345.1 uncultured Thermotogaceae bacterium | reverse complement strand
TCGTGTCCTTTGTGGTGGCATGCTGCCAATCCCGCGTTTTGAAACGGCTTCTAGGAACTGCGGTTCCCGGTGCGGCAGTAGACCAAGTAGGTGCGGGAACGATCGAGGCGGGCGAGGTCTCCCTGGAAGTCGGCCCCGCGGTAGTCGAGGTTGACCGCTCCGGCGATGCGCCCGTGGGCGAACTCCTCGGGCGTGCGGACGTCGAGGAGGACGAAGGCGGGGTTTCCGGCATGGGCCCCAATGAGGGCGGCCGCGTCGTTCGGAGAGATGAGCTGCGCCTTCCGTAGCGTGTCGGTCTGGCAGTCACCCACGAACAGCGCCGCCACGATGACCCCGAAAAGCAAGCGCAGGATCTTACCATGCGTGGTCATGAGCCCCACGAGTATCGGACGAGCATGTGCACGAGCCGTGGAGGGGAAGTGTAGAATCTGGGCAGTGGGCCGGCTTCTCGCGCGAGGGCGCCCGGGCGGCATGTTCGGGTAGACTCACTCCACGCGGACCGAGCAGGAACCGTCGGGCCGATGGCGATCAACCTGGGGCTGCTCGGATTCGCCGCTGCGTTGCAGGCCCAAGGAGCCGCGGTCGTCCACGTGGAGTGGGCCCCGCCCGCGGTGGACGAGGAGACAGCGACCATCCTCGACAAGCTCCTCTAGACTCGGGCATCTGCTGCGTCCCGCGTGCCGGGATAGAATGCGGTCATGGCACGTGTGCATCTGATCCTCAACCCGGCGGCGGACCGCGGCCGGGCCGGGGAGCGATTGAATGAGCTGCGCGCCGTCCTCGACGCGGCGGGGATCTCCGCGGAGATCGCCCTCACCGAGCGGCGCGGGCATGCCGTGGAGTTGGCGCGGGACGCGGTCCGGTCCGGGGCACGGGTCGTTGCCGCCGCGGGCGGAGATGGCACGATCCACGAGGTGGGCCAAGCCCTGGTGGGTACGGAGGTGGCCCTCGGGGTTCTGCCGATGGGCTCGGGAAACGACTACATCCGCGCGCTGGGGATCCCGAAGGACCTCGCCGACGCGGCGGCGATCCTCGCGCGGGGCAAGGCGCGGGTCGTGGACGTGGCCGATGTGAACGGCCGCTTCTCCCTGAACTCGTTCGGGATGGGGATTGACGGCCAGATCGCCGCTGACTACCGACGGATGCGGTTCCTCAAGGGAGAGGTCGGCTACCTGTACGCGACGTTCCTCGAGATCGTGCGGTTCCAGGCGTTTCGGGCCGAGGTCGCGGGCGACGGGTGGACGTTCGCGGGGAAGCTGCTGTCGGTGTCGGTGATGAACGGTCAGTACGCCGGGGGAGGGTACTACCTCGCTCCCCAGGCCCGGCTCGACGATGGTGTGCTTGATGTGGGGCTCACCGGCAACTACCCGCGGTTGGTGCGGTTTGTGGTGCTCCCCAAGACCCGCGACGGAAGCTACCTCAAACTGGCGCGGGTCCATGCCAAGAAGGCCCAGCGGGTCACGATCCGCAGCGATCGGCCGCTCCCTGTGCACGTGGAAGGGGAACTCCTCCCAGAGCTGGTCCGTGAGGTCGAGGTCGTGCTACGTCCGCACGCCCTGCGGGTGATCGCCTAGCAGCCCGTGTGAGAATCCCCGAGGTCCGCGGACTTACGGTACGCGGGCTTCGGCACACGGATTCCCGCTGTCTCGTCAGGCTCAGGTCATGATGTCGCGAAACTGCTGTTCAGCACTATCGTTCGCTGTTATGATGGTCCGATGATGTCCGGCCCAAGGCACCTCGTCGGACCGCGGGGATCCGATCTTGTCCGCGCCTGCCTGTCGGCAGACAGGTAGCCGAAGGCTCTGCGGGCGATTCGCACACGGGCTGCTGGCGACGGTGGGTGGGGTGTCGATCGAGCCGGTGATGCTCGCTTGGGTCAAGGTGTGCCTGCGCACCCAGGGGCGGTTCGTTGGCCGTGGCATCCTGGCCGCAGCCGGATAAACTCGGGCTCGCATGACGGGAGGTGCAGCAAAGTGAACCGGCGGACGATCCTTGCTCTGGCAGTGGCCGCGGTGTCGCTCATTGCCATGTCGGCAAGCGGCATCGAGCTTTTGTTCTTCTTCGACAAGGGGTGCCCGCACTGCATCCGGATCGAGGAGTTCCTGGGCGGGCTGCAGGGATCCATGCCCGATCTCGCGATCCGCCGCTACGAAGTCCAGGTCCCGGGGAACCTCGAGCTTCTGACCAAACTCCTTGGTCTGTACGATGCTCAGTTGGGGCCGGTTCCGATGCTGTTCGTGGGGGATGTGGCCATGGTCGGGGACACGTTCTACGGGCTCGGGCCCGACCCTGTGACCTACAGCGGCGTCGCTCAGGAGTTCGTGCTCGAGGATGCGATCCGCGCGGCCCAGGCTGCGGGTGCTGCCTCGCCCTTGGCGCGCCTCCCCGCCACCGCGACCCAGGCCATTCTGTTCACGAGTGCCGCCGACCCCGCCGCCGTCGAAGAGCGCCTGATGGCCCTCGTCGAGCGCTACCCCGAGCTGGGCGTCGTGCGGCACGATGTGGCCAACCCCGAGTCGCAGCGCCTGTTCGAGCAACTGGCGCGCCTGTCCGGGGCCCGGGCGGATCCCCCGGCCCTGTTCGTGGGGGACGTGGCGGTGATCGGGGACCGGTTGTATGTCCCCCGGCGGGATCCTTTGCCGTTCCCCGGTCCGGCCGCGGACGCGGCCCTGGACGAGGCGGTGGCCGAGGCGGTGGCGACGAATGCGGCGTCACCCCTGGACAGGTTGCGGCTTCGCGAGCAGCTCACGCTGGGAGCAGTCGTCGTGGGGGCGGCGCTCGACTCGGTCAACCCCTGTGAGTTCGCGGTGCTCGTGCTCCTCCTGGGGACGCTGATCACGATAGGGAAACGGGTCAAGGTGATCTGGGCCGGGCTGGCGTTCGCCGCGGGGATCTTCGTTGTCTA
This sequence comes from uncultured Thermotogaceae bacterium, assembly GCA_964435345.1. GTDB lineage: Bacteria > Bipolaricaulota > Bipolaricaulia > Bipolaricaulales > Bipolaricaulaceae > Bipolaricaulis. The sequence continues at coordinate 1,796 of CAYSZC010000098.1, read as the reverse complement.
CTTCACGCTAGGGTTCGTCCTCTTCTCCGTGCTTGGCTTGACCGCGGGGACGCGGGCGTTCCGCGAGCCGTTCGTCATCGTCGTGTCCAGCCTCGCGATCCTGGTGGGCCTGTGGCAGATGAAAGACCTCCTCTGGTACGGTAAGTGGTTCTCGATCGAGGTCCCCGAGCGGTGGAAGCCGACGGTGAAGAAGTTCACGGCTTCCGTGGTCTCGGTGCCGGGGGCGTTCCTAATCGGGGTTCTGAACGCGTTGTTTCTTGCTCCGTGCACGTCCGGCCCGTACATCGTGATCCTGACCCTTCTCGCCCAGACTGCGACCCGCTGGCAAGGGGCGGCGATGCTCCTCCTCTACAACGCGATCTTCATCCTCCCGATGATCGCGATCACCCTGCTCGTACACTTTGGGTTCACCTCCACCGCCCGGGTCGAACGGTGGCGCACGGCGAAGCTGGGCAAGCTTCACTTCACAACCGGGCTCGTGATGTTCTTCCTTGGGATCGGGATGATCGTCGGGGTTCGGCTGGGGTACCTCTAGTCCTGATTGGCCCCACCCCCCGTGGGGCGTGTCTAAACGAGCCTTCTGATCGGGGGTATGGTGTCTCCCGTGTGGCCAGTTCTGACAGGCATCGGTATCATCCTCGCGAACACGACGGAGGAGGGATACGGATGAAGACGAGAACCCACAAGTGGCGGTGCGTCCTAGGGCACTGTCTCGCACTCGGTCTGCTGGCGATAGCGGCCAGTGCGTTGGGGAGCGATACGAGCTACGTACTGCCCGACGTCCAAGGGAGCTGGGCTCTGCCCACGGGAGTCCACGTCGGGCGGGCGCCGAGCGCCACGATCGAGGTCGAGATCCGGGGCAGCGGGACGTTCCCGGTGGACCCGTCTGAAGTGAAGCCCCGGCGCCCGGACGTGTTTCGGCCCGGGCATCTGTCGGTGTTCGACCTCGTGGCCCACCTCGCGGAACAGGGAACGATCCAGGCGACGTACCGGCTCGACCCGGCCATGAACACCTACGTCATCGAGTCCCTGAACGGTCGCGAGGGGTGGTGGTATGACGCCCACTATCCAGGGGGGAAGTTCGAGCGGACCACGGTGCGGATGGATCACTACCCGGTGAAGGACGGGATGAAGATCCGCCTTTACTTGGAGCGGCCCGATCGTCTCGCCGCGATCTACACGAGTTTCCGGGACGAGGTCGCGCGCCTAGCCACGACCGGGGGCCGGGTGGTCGTCCCCGAAGTCACGATCCGGGGGCCACGACGAGGAACGTTGACCTTCCGCGATGTGCCCGTTTCCCCGCACAACGCGCGGAGCGACGTGTTTCAGCCCGGAGTCGTCACGGCCCTCGATGTCCTTCTGTCTCTCGGGGAGATGGGGGGCCTTTCTGGACTCCGTCTCTCGTGGCGCGTGCGCGTGGGCGAGACGGCGCCGGTGGAGAGCTACTATGTGGATTTCATCGCCGGGACCGACTTCTCGGCCGAGGCGATCAGCCCGTGCGCGTTCGTGGTTGACGTGGGGGCCGAGATCCTGACGGAGTTCAAGCCCCCCCACGGGCACATGGCGGAACAAATCCACCTCCCTCTCGATCTACACGTCCTGGTTTCCCCGGAGCACGTGAGGTGGGCATGGGTCTGTCCGTGACAACGTCGGCGCTGCCTCCCTCCGCAGGATTTCCTCACTCCCTCCACGCGAGTTCTATCCGCCGAGCGGTACCCTCCCGAGGTGGGATGGGTAGAAACCGTTTCAAAACGCGGGATTGCCAGCATGCCACCACAAAGGACACGAAGCACACG
>CAYSZC010000097.1:2571-4728 GCA_964435345.1 uncultured Thermotogaceae bacterium | reverse complement strand
TAGGGGATGACGGTGAACCCGACTACGAGAGCCCGGCGGGAGTGCCAGAGAACGTACGCCCGCCAACCGTCCCCACTCGCCCCGAGCCCCACGCCCCACGTGAGCCGAACCTCTGTCGCTGTCTCCGGCTCCACGTCCACCATCGGCAGGAGCGCCGCAGCGGGCGCCCACGCCGGGACCCACGCCATCTCTTGGGCCGAGAGCCCTGCCAGGACGAACCCGCCCGCCCTGGCCAGGGGCAGCCAGCCGGCGAGGTAGACCTCCACTTCCGGGCCCCACGGGACCCACCCGCCTGGACCCGGCAAGGTGAGATCCGGTCGCGGAGGGGCGGGCCGGAACGAGCCCCCAAACCCGAGCCCGCCCAGCCAGAGGTCGCCGGCGAGGGAATCGAGGCCGACCGCAAGCCCCACCCCCAACGACGGGAGAGGTTCGGTCGCCGGCCGTGGAAGAGGGACGGCGGGTGGCCACAGGGACGGCCGGGCCCGGGACAGGGTCACGGCCAAGGTCACCTCTTCCCTGTCCCCCAGGGTCAGGTCGAGGGACCGCGTCTCGTGCCCCTCTTTCTCCACCAGGACCCGAACCCGTCCCGGCGCAACCACCGTGGACACGGGCGACGTGCCGACGTACCTCCCCCCCACCCACACCGCGGCCCCGGACGGGCTGGTGTTCACGGCGAGCGTGGCCCGGGGTTGGTGGACGCGGAACCGCGTCCAGGCCGTGCCCCACCTCCCGGCAAGCATCGCCTGAAGTCGGGTCGCGAACGCGGCCGGATCGGCGAACAGGAGGAACGCCTCCTCTTCGAACGCTTTGGCCTCGTAGAACGCAAGCGGCCTTTCGGTCGCGACGAGCTGGAGGTACTCGACCCCCTCGGGCTCGGTCACGCGCAGGACCCACCCCCTGGTGGGCAGGGTGTGCGCCCCGGCCGGGAACCGCGGATCCTGGAGGAACCGGTTGGGCACGAGGAGTTTCACCCTGCCGTCCGCGGTCAGGTTGTACAGGTACACGTAGGCCCCGTGGGACAGGGTGAACGTCAACTTGAGGCTGTCTCCCGGGGCGTACACCGCCCGGTCGGTCCTGAGGGTCACGACGATCCCTGGCTCCACCGGGACTGGGACGATCCCCGTGGGCAGCACGGGCGCCTCTCCTTGGCCCAGGGCAAGGACGCAGCACAGGAGAAGACCCACCAGCCAGCGTAGCTTCATTCTGCAGCCTCCTTGGGCCCGAGGGCCTTGCGCAGGGCCCGCAACGGGAGGAGGGCGCAGGTGAGGCGGGTCCGCACCACGCCGCCCAGGGCGGCAAGCAGCTCCTCGTCCTTCATCCCGGCCGCTTCCGCGGCGGGCTTCCCCTGGACGAGCTCGGTAAGGAGCGACGCCGCGGCATGGGAGATCGCGCACCCTTCTCCGGAGAACCGCGTGTCCAACACCTTCCCATCCTCCACTTTGACTTCCATCCGCACCACGTCCCCGCAGAGGGGGTTCGCTTCCACGGCGGAACCGGTCGCTTCGGGGAGCCGTCCCTTGTTGCGGGGGTGGCGCCAGTGGTCGAGGATCACCTCTTCGTACCCGCTCATCCCAGCTCCTTCCATACGCGGTCGAGGGCCGCGAGAAACGCCTGGACCTCGTCCGCCGTGTTGTACACGTAGAACGAGGCCCGGCACGTGGCCGGCACCCCCAGCCGACGATGAAGGGGTTGCGCGCAGTGGTTCCCGGCGCGGATGGCGATCCCTTCCCCATCGAGGAGAGTGGCCACGTCGTGAGGGTGGATCCCGTTCAAGTTGAACGCGACGAGCGCGCCGCGGGCCGCCGGGTCCCGTGGCCCGTACACCTGGATGTAGGAGCGGGCGGCGAGCCCGTCCAACGCGAGCGCGGTCAGCTCGTGCCCATGCGTCCGCACCTCGTCCATGCCGAGCGTTTGCAGGTAGTCCACCGCCGCCCCCAAAGCCACGGCCTGGGCGATCGGCGGGGTCCCCCCCTCGAACCGGGCCGGCGGGTCGTCCCACGTCGCCCGATCCAGCCACACCTCGCGGATCATCTCCCCCCCGGTGATCAGCGGAGGCAGCTCGCGCAGCACCTCCCGCCGTCCCCACAGGACTCCGATCCCGGTCGGGCCGAGCATCTTGTGCCCGGAGAAGGCGATCAGATCCGCCCCCAGTTCCCC
>CAYSZC010000097.1:0-2471 GCA_964435345.1 uncultured Thermotogaceae bacterium | reverse complement strand
TCCTGCCACGGGAGCAGGTTCGCGTGGTGCTCCATCTCCGTGACGAGGATCTCGTCCCCGGGGCCGACCCTCGTCTCGCCGAGGGCCCACGCCGCCAGGTTCAGGGCCTCGGTCGTGCCGCGGGTGAACACGACCTCGTCGGCCTTCGCCCCGATGAGCGCCGCCACCTTGGCCCGCGCCCCCTCGTAGAGGTCGGTCGCCTCCGCGGCCAGGGTGTACACCCCCCGGCGCACGTTGGCGTAGGACTCCCGGTACAGGCGGGCCTCGGCCTCGATCACCGCGGACGGTTTCTGACTCGTGGCCGCGGAGTCGAAGTACACGAGCGGGTGCCCGTTCACCATGCGAGCAAGGATCGGGAAATCGTCGCGGATCCGGGAGTCCATCAGCCCACCGCCCGCTCGAAGCTCATCTCGAGGAGCCCGCGGAGCTCGATCGAGTACTCGAGCGGGATCTCCTTCAGAATCGGGGATACGAACCCGTTCACGATGAGTGACATTGCCTGGGCCTCGGACAGCCCGCGGGACATGAGGTAGAAGAGCTGGTCCTGGGAGACCCGGCCCACCGTCGCCTCGTGCCCCAGCTCGACGTCGTCCGTCTCCGCGTTGATGATCGGGATTGTCTCCGTCTTCGCGTCCGGGGTGAGGAGGAGGGTCGAGCACTCGACGTGGGCCTTGGCCCCCTTGGCGTTAGGGGACACGTGCACCGTGCCGCGGAACACGGACTTGCCGCTGCCCTGGACGACTGACCGGGACACGAGGCGGGAGGTCGTGTCCGGCGCCCGGTGGAGGGAGCGCGCCCCGCTATCCAGCCACATCCCGTCCTGGGCGAACGTGAACGCGAGGTTCTCCGTGCGCGCTCCAGGTCCGAGGAGCACAGTGGTCGGGTAGAGCATCGTCACCTTGCTCCCCAGGGAGCCTGAGACCCAGTCCACCGCGGCCCCGGCGTGGGCGAGCGCCCGCTTGTTGTTGAGGTTGTACACGTTCTTCGACCAGTTCTGCACGGTCGTGAACCGGACCTTGGCCCCCTCTTTGGCGAAGATCTCGACCATCCCGGAGTGGAGGGCGGCCCGCGCGTGGCGAGGTGCGCTACACCCCTCGATATAGTGCACGGAGGCGCCGGGCTCGGCCACGATCAGGGTGTGCTCGAACTGGCCCACCGCTTCGGTCTGCATCCGGTAGTAGGCTTGGAGGGGCACCGCGACCTCCACCCCGGCCGGGATCCAGATGAACGTGCCCCCGCTCCACACCGCGCCGTGGAGGGCGGCGAACTTGTTGTCCTCCGGGGGAATGGCCTTCATGAAGTAGTCCTGGACCCACGGGTGCTCGCGGACCGCGTTGTCCATGCTCGTGAAGATGATCCCCTGGGCGCGGACCTCGTCGAGCATGGACCGGTACACGACCTCCGAGTCCACTTGAGTCCCCAACCCGGCCAGGGCCCGTTGCTCGGCCTCGGGAAGCTTCAGGCCATCGAACGTGCGGCGGATCTCGTCGGGGAGGTCTTCCCATCGCTTCACGGGCGCCACCGGCCGGGCATAGTAGGTCAGGTCGGAGAAGTCGAGCGAGGAGAGATCCGGCCCGAACCGGGGCATGCGCAGACCCTCGAACACGGCGAGGCAGCGCTCCCGGTGGGCCCGCATCCACGACGGCTCGCCCTTCTCCCCGGACAACTGCTCAAGGAACTCCCGGGTGAGGGTCTTCTTTCCGGTCATCGTCGCACCGCCTCGAACCCCTTCTCCCCGATCCTGTGCGCGAGCTCGGGGCCGCCGCGTTCCACGATCCGGCCTCCGTCCAAGACGAACACATCGGACGGCGGAACGTGTTCGAGGATCCGCGGGTAGTGGGTGACGATGAGGACCGCCGCCCCGCCCTGAGCGAGGTCACGGATCGCGCCCGCGATGAGACGCAACGCGTCCACGTCCACCCCCGAGTCGGGCTCGTCGAGCAGGGCGACCTTCGGCCGGAGGAGGTAGAGCTGAAGAAGCTCGGACCGCTTCTTCTCCCCGCCGGAGAACCCCACGTTGAGCTCCCGACCGTCGAACGCTTCCATGCGCAGGCGGGCGATCGCCTGGGGGTAGCTCTTCTGGAACTCGCAGAACCCCTGGCCCCGCTCCCCGCATGCCAAGCGCAGGAACTCCCGCAGCGACACCCCCTCGATCTCGGGCGGGTACTGCAGGGCGAGGAACAACCCCTTCCGCGCCCGTTCGTGGGGCGCCAGGGAGAGGAGGTCTTCCCCGTCGAGCGAAGCCGCTCCGCGGGTCACCGCGTACCCAGGTTGCCCGGCCAGGCTGAGGGCAAGGGTGGACTTGCCCGAGCCGTTGGGGCCCATGAGGGCGTGGACCCGACCCGGTTCGAGGGCGAGGTTCACCCCCCGCAGGATCGGCGTCCCGCTCACCGAAACGTGAAGATCTTCAACGACTAGGACCGGCATACGGAAAAACGAGGCTACCTCCCCCGGCGCCAACCCGCAACCGG
>CAYSZC010000096.1:0-4741 GCA_964435345.1 uncultured Thermotogaceae bacterium | reverse complement strand
CTTCTCCGCGTGGCCGAAGGCTCAGCGGGTGATTCGCACACGGGCTGCTAGTTTTCCCCGGCGGTGCGTTGGCCCTCCGCCGCTCCCCGACTACAATCGGCGCGTGACTCTATCGTCGTGCCATGAGAAGCGCGCCTGCCTCGGAACATCCGAGCGGGCCTTCGATCTGATTCCAACCGACCGACGCCAGAGGTGAACGATGCGGGAACTCGGAAGGCAGCTCGTGGTCGAGCTGTGGGACTGCGAGAGCAATCTGGACGAGCTAGCGGAGATCCGGAACGCCCTGTACCGCGCGGTGGAGCGGGCCGGGGCGACGGTGATCGAGGTCCAGGTACACCCGTTCAACCCGCACGGGGTATCGGGGATGGCGATGCTTGCCGAGTCCCACATCTCCGTCCACACCTGGCCCGAGATCGGCTATGTCGCCTTAGACGTGTTCACCTGCGGGGACGACGTGGTCCCGGAGGGCGCGGTGGAGGTGTTCTGCGACCTCTTTCGCCCCCAGCGGACCAGCGTCGTCGAGATCAAGCGGGGGCTCCGGCTGTGAACAGGGATTGGCTGGGTGAGGATCAGGCGCCAGGGGTCAGGTTCTCCCTGGAGGTCGAGGAACGCCTCTTTCGCCACCGCACCGTTCACCAGGAGATCGAGATCGTCCAGACGAGCGCACTCGGCCGGGCGCTGGCCCTTGACGGTCGGTTCATGCTCTCCGAACGAGACGAGACGTTCTACCACGAGATGCTCGTGCACCCGGCGCTGCTCGCCCACGAGGAACCAGAACGGGTGCTGATCGTCGGAGGCGGCGACGGCGGGGCGCTGCGGGAGGCGTTGCGTCATCCCACCGTGCGCGAGGCGGCCTTGGTGGAGATTGACGCGGCGGTGATCGCGGCCTCCCGAGAACACCTCGCGACCGTTCATGCCGGCGCGTTCGACGATCCCCGCGTCCGGATCGCGATCTCCCCTGGGGAGGCTTTTCTGCCTGACTGCTCCCGGGCGTTCGACGTGGTCGTCGTGGACTCCACCGACCCGGTCGGCCCGGGGCAGGCGTTGTTCGAGCGGGAGTTCTTGGCGGCGTGCCGCGAAGCGCTTCGTCCTGGCGGGGCGATCGCCCTCCAGGCCGGAACCCCGTTCTACCGTCCCGATGTGCTCACGAACTTGGTGGCCGACCTGCGAGGGCTCTTTTCGCATGTCGCGCCGTACGTGGGGTTCGTGCCCAGCTACCCGTCGGGGATGTGGGCGTACGTCCTGGCCGGGGATCGCGACCTCGAGGTTGAAGAGACGGTCCTGCGGGAACGGTTCCGCGCTCGGAAACTGGTCACCCGGTACTACACCCCGCGGCTGCACCGAGCGGCGTTCGTCCTCCCGCGGTTCGTGGAGGAGCTGCTCGCCCCGGTGAAGGAGGGACAATGATCGGGCCCCTACGATTCCTCGGTTTGGACACCCCGTTCCGAGAGGCGCGGGTGGCGATCCTGGGGGTACCGCTCGAGCGCACCGTGTCGTTCCGCGGCGGGCCGGCCCAGGCCCCGACCGCAATCCGCGCCGCCTCCGATTCGATCGAGCTCTACTCCCGCATCTTCAATTGCGATCTTGCCCAGATCGGGGTCTGCGACCTCGGAGATGTGGATTCCCACCTGCCGATGGCCGAGATGCTCCGCCTCGAAGAGCAGGAGGTGGGACGGGTTCTGCGGTTAGGGAAGGGGATCGTTGTGTTGGGGGGCGAACACACGGTGGCCCTGCCCGCGGTTCGCGCTGCGGTAAGCCGTGGACCTGTCCAGGTGGTGGCCCTCGATGCGCACACGGATCTGCGGGAGGAGTACGGGGGGGAGAAGGTGGCCCACGCCACCGTGCTCCGGCGGGTGAGCGAGGTCGCGGAGCGGTTGGTGATCGTCGGGGCGCGGTCGTTCTTCGGCAGCGAGGTCGGGGAACCGTTCTTCGCGCAACCGAGCGAGATCCCGGAGCGACTCGACCCGGAGATCCCGGTCTGGCTGACGCTCGACCTCGACGCCCTCGACCCGTCGCTGTGCCCGGGGGTGACGAACCCCGAGCCGGGCGGGCTTTCCTATGCCGAGGTGATCGCGATCTTTCGGGATCTGGCACGGTTCCGGGTGCTGGGGATGGACCTCGTGGAGCTCGCTCCCCCGTTCGACCCGTCCGGGGTCTCGGCGATCACCGCAGCCAAACTCGTCCTGGAAGCGATCGCCGCGTTCTGGGGCGCGGGGAGGCGTCGCTGATCCGGTGGAATGATCCGGTGGAATGATCCGGTTGAGCGAGCCGACGGTGTCCGGTGTCACGGTGGTACGTAGTTGACGAACCTGGTTTATCCTCGGTAAACTACGCCTCAACGGCTCATGGCACGGGGAGGCTGGATGACCAAGAGATCTCGAGCAGAGACCGACCGCGAACTTCAAGTCCTCGCCGCGATCGGGCGGGTTCTCACGGAAACCTTGGACCCGACGCTCTTTCTCGACAAGGTGCTCCGTGATCTCCTCCCTGCCCTCGACCTGGGGGGTGGGGCGGTTTACCACCTCCAAGGCGAGGAGTTCGTGCTTGTCGCCCACCACGGTCTTTCTCCGAAGTTCGTTCACGCCACGGCGCGACTCCCCAAGGACCACCATCGCCTTGGCCCGGTGGTGACAACGCGCAAACCGGCCGTCGCCACGAATTTCCAGTCCCCGGTTGCGCGCGAGGAAGGGTTGGGATGGATCGCCTACTTCCCCATTCTTGCCCGAGAACACCCACTGGGAGTCCTGGCCGTAGGGTGCCGCGACAGGCGGGACCTGGGTTCCTCGGACATGGCGCTTGTTGAGGTTGCCGCCGCCCAGCTTGGTCTGGCCCTTGGGCAAGCTCTGCTGCACCAGGAGACGAAGGAACTCGTCGAGCACCACACGATGCTTCTCGACAACGACCTCGTGGGGATCTACGTGATCCAGGACGGGCGTCTGGCCTACGTGAACGCCGGGTTCTGCCGGATGGCCGGCTACGCAACAGACGAGCTTCTGGGCCGCGATCCGCTGGACTTGGTGCACCCGGAGGACCGGGAGATGGTCCGGCAGAACCTCGCCCGACGGTTGGCGGGGGAGGAGATCCCCCCGTACCGGTTCCGCGGGATCCACAAGGATGGATCGGTGGTCCACGTCGAGGTCTTCGCCCGGCGCATCCTGTACGGCGGCCGGGGCGCGGTGCAGGGGATCCTGCGCGATGTGACCGCCGAGGAGGAAGCGGTCCGGCTTCGGAGGAGCTTCCTCGCGGTGGGGACGGAGATCCTCGCCGCCCGGGAGCCTGGGGACATCCTGTCTCGGGTGGCCCACGCGGTCGTGGACCTCTCTCCGTTCCGGCGGGCCGTGATCTCCGTGTACGATCTGGACCACGACCCGCCCCTGGAAGGGCCGGTGGCGCGGGTGTTCTTTGCTGGGCTGACCCACGAGGAGGAACAAGCCCTCCTGGCCCAGGGCGGGCTGGCCCCGGAGCGGCGGGCGCTCGCGTTTCAGGAGGAGTTCCGGGTCGGCCGCTCGTACCACATCCCCCATGACCGGGCGCCCTGGGATCCGTCCGTGGGCCTCCCCGGGCGGGGTGGCGCCGCAGGTTTCCATCCCGACGATTTCTTGCTCATCCCCCTGCACGGGCGAAGGGGGATCTTCGGCCACATCTCGGTGGACGCCCCGGTGACTCCAGACGCTCCGGTGTGGGAGATGCTCGTGCCGATCGAGATGTTCGCCCAGCTCGCGGCTCTCGCCGTCGAGCGGACCGTGGAGTACGAGGACCTCCACCGCCACAAGGAATGGCTACGCGGGGCAACCCAGGTCGCGCAGGATCTCGCCCGCTACGCCACGGTGGAGGAGCTCGCCCAGGGGGTGCTGGCGATCCTGAAGCGCGAGGTCCGCTACGAGTACGGGGCGATCGTCCTTGTGGACGGAGACGAGCTCGTGACCGTGGCGGTGGAGAGCGATCTTCCCGATCGTCGCATCGAGGTCGGGCACCGGTTCTCCCTCCGGGAAGGGCTCGTCGGGTGGGTCGCCGAGCACGGGGCGCCCGTGCGGGTCAACGATGTGTCCCAGGACTCCCGCTACATCGTCGGGCACGCGATGATTCGGTCCGAACTCGCGGTCCCCATCATGCTTGCAGACGAGATCCTCGGCGTGGTCAACATCGAAAGCGCGGTGCTGAACCGGTTCAGTTCCGAGGACGAGGAGTTCCTGAGCGCGGTCGCGGCCCAGCTCGCGGTGGCGATTCGCTCGCTCCGCGCCCACCAGGAGCTCCGCGAGATCTCGATCCGCGACCCCCTCACCGGGCTCTACAACCGCCGGTTCTTCGGGGAGATCCTGGATCGCGAGCTGGAGCGGGCGCGTCGCTACGGGCATCCCATGAGCATCCTGATGATGGATCTCGACCATTTCCGGCTCGTGAACAACCGGTTCGGGCACCGGAAGGGTGACGAGGTCCTGTGTCAGATCGCGGGGGTTCTCCGCGCGAACGTGCGGGCCGTGGACATGGTGTTCCGCTACGGCGGGGACGAGATGGTCGTGTTGCTGCCGGAGACGAACGGGCAGGCGGCGGCGGCCGCGACCCGGCTTCGGCAGGCGGTGCAAGCCTGGAGCAAGACCGCCGGGTTCGAGTTCGAGATCGGCCTCTCGATCGGGATCAGCACCCACGATCCGCGCCACCCGCGGACCGCGGCGGAGCTGCTCGAGGAGGCCGACCAAAGGATGTACGAGGACAAGCGGTCGCGCCTCCGCTCTCAGTAGAA
>CAYSZC010000095.1:0-4825 GCA_964435345.1 uncultured Thermotogaceae bacterium | reverse complement strand
CGGTCGCGGCGACATGGGACTGGGTATCATCCCGCGGCCATGCCCTCGCCCCTTCGCGCCACGCTCCGCCGGGCCCGTGCGGTGAGACTCCTCGACGAGCGGTTCCGGAAGAGCCCCGGTCGCTACCTGGCCCAGGTGGCCCTCGCGTTCGTGACGATCGCCGGCGTGATGATCTTTCTCGGCGCCCTCACCCAAGGGGTGGTCGTGGCCGCACTGGGGTCGAGCGCGTTCGTGGTGTTCGCGATTCCGCACAGCAGGACCGCCCAGCCCCGCCGGTTGATCGGTGGGCACGTCGTGTCTATAGCCATCGGGCTCGTGTGCTCGATCCCGTTCCGGGTCGGTCTCCTCGGGCGGGGCGATCTTGCGGTCGGGCTCCTCGCCGCAGCCGCGGTGACGTTGGCCATCTTGGCGATGGTCGTGACGAACACCGAGCATCCCCCTGCCGCTGGAAATGCTCTCGCTTTCTCCATCTCCCACGTGACGTGGGCGCACGTCCTGTTCATCTTGGGGGCGGTCGTGGCCCTGGCCGTGGTCCGCCACTACCTCCGCCACTGGCTACGCGACCTGGCCTGAGCTGGCGGCGAGAGCGAGAATTTTCTGATCCAGTCGGGAGAGAGGGCGGTGGGCCGGATCCTCTCCCGGACCGGACCACGGCGCGGCGTACACGGCGACCGTGAGCCGCTTGTGGGTGAACGCGTGGTGCACTGTGCCGATGCAGTGCGCTTCCGCGAGCCCGTACCGAGAGAGAAGCGACGACAAGGCGTCCTCTCCTTCGGCCAGAGGGAACCCCCACAACCCGCCCAGGGCCTGTCCGTCCCTCTTCTCCAGGACGTAGCCGCTCGTCCCATGGAGGACAAGCGCCACCGCCGTGACCTCCCTCTGCCTTCGCTTTGGGGCGACGGGGTACCGCTCGGGATCGTCCTTGCCCGCGCACCACCGCGCGGCGGGGCACGTGGGGCAATCCGGCTTCCTCGGAGCGCAGACGAGCGACCCCAGTTCCATCACCGCCTGGTTCCACGTGCCGGGATCGCTTCGGTCGAGGAGATCCTGCGCCGTCTCGCGGAGCCACCGCAACTGGGGTCTCTTTCGGGCGAAGAGGCGAGACATCACGCGGCGCACGTTCCCGTCCACGGCGGTGACCGGCTCTCCGAACGCGATCGAGGCCACCGCGGCTGCGGTGTAGGGACCCACGCCGGGAAGGCGTTCGAGCTCCGTAGCGCCTTTGGGCAGGCCATTCTCAGCCACGAGGCGCGCGAGGCGGTGGAGGTTCCTGGCCCGCCGATAGTACCCGGCTCCGGCCCACACCCGAAGCACGCTCTCTTCCGAGGCCCGGGCGAGCGCGGCGAAGTCGGGAAACGCCGCGACGAACCGGTCGTAGTACTCACGCGCCTGCTCGACCCGCGTTTGCTGAAGGAGGAACTCGGAGACGAGGATCCGATAGGGATCGCGGGCGGCCCGCCACGGCAGGTCCCGTCCGTGTTCGCCGTACCAGGACAGAAGCCTCCGGCGAAAGCGTCCCAGCGATCGTGGATCGTGTAGATCGAGCGAGAAAGCCATCGCGGTCCGGCGCCGGGCGCCCCCTACTGGGGCGGGCGGAGGTCCGGCTTCCCCTCGGCGGGGTGGGCGTAGAACCGCCACGTGGGGTAGGCGAAGTCCACCTTGGATTCCGCGGAGAACGCACGCAGGATCGCCTCCGCAATCGCGTGCTCCGTCTCCCGCCGGCGCCGCGGCTGGCAGAGGTAGCGCAGGGTGAGGACCACCCCGTTCTCCGCGATCCGGGTGTACACGGTCGGGGTCAGCGTGGTGTAGTGGATCAGGAACTGCTTGCTCGCTTGCCGGATCGGCAGCACCGCCTCCTCGGCCACCTGGGCCGCCTCCCGCTCCACGATCCCCAACAGAAGCCCCTTGGCCCGTGCCCAGTCGCTCTCGAACGTGATCGTGATCGCGATCTCGTTCCAAATGTAGTTGAACCCCTGCGTGTAATTGATGACCGACTCCGTGAACACCCGGCCGTTCGGAACGTGGACGATGCGCCCCGTGCTCTGGTCTCCACCGACCCACTCGCCGACCTCGAGGAGTGAAAACATGAACGGCCGAACGTCCACCACATCCCCGATCACGCCGGCGACGGCGATGCGGTCCCCCATCGCGAACGGCCTTCGCCAGGAGATGAACACCCACCCGAAGAAGTTGACCACCGGGTCCCGCAGGGCCAACACAAGTGCGGCCGAGACGAGGCCGAGGTACGTCACCACGGCCTGAACCCCTTCCAACCACAACCGGCCGATCAAGATCAGCCCGACGACCGTCACCGTGTACGCCGAGGCCTTGTGCCAGCGGTAGCGGGCCCGCGGATCCTCGGTGCGGCGGGTGATCACGGCCATCCACACCCAGCGGATGAGCCACAGCCCGACGACGATCCCCACAGACGCGAGGAGCTTCTCCACCGCTGGGGCGGAGAGCCCAAGGTGGCGGCCGATCCACTCCATCACCGTGGCCATTGCTCTCCTCTCGCGTCATGTGTCATCATCGTCGCCAGTTCCTTTGCCTACGAGGATACGGCTTCGCAGGGCTCTGGCCAACTGTGGCTGGCTCAAGCCGGGGGGCACGGCTACCATGGGACGGAAGGAGGCACGATGGACGAGAAGCGGGCGAAGGTGACGATCCCCGAGCTTCAGGCGATGGTCGAGCGGGGGGAGAGGATCACGTTCCTCACCGCCTACGATTACCCGACGGCGCTGTTGGAGGACCGCGCCGGGATGGACATGATCCTCGTCGGCGACTCCGGGGCGATGTGTCTTCTTGGGCACAAGACAACGCTCCCGGCGACGATGGACTTCATGGTCGCCATCACCGCCGCCGTATCGCGGGCCGCGACGCGGGCGTTCGTGGTCGGCGACATGCCGTACATGTCCTACCAGCCCTCGAACGAGGTCGCCGTGCGCAACGCGGGCCGGTTCATCGCCGAGGGCGGGGCGGACGCGGTGAAGCTCGAGGGCGGGGCGCGGATGGCGGAGAGGGTGGAGGCGATCGTCAAGGCGGGAATCCCGGCCATGGGCCACATTGGGCTCACCCCCCAGGCCGCAAGCATGATCGGCGGGCTCAAGGCCCAGGGGCGGAGCGCAGCCACGGCCAAGGCGTTGATCGAGGATGCGCGGTGTCTGGAGGAGGCAGGGGCGTTCTCGATCCTCGTCGAGGCGATCCCGGCCAAGGTCGCCGAGGTGATCACCCAGCGAGCGAAGGTCCCGATTCTTTCCATTGGTTCCGGGCCGGCGTGCCACGGGCAACTGCTGATCGTCCACGACATCCTCGGGTTGTTCGAGGCATTCACCCCGAAGTTCGTCAAGCGCTACGCGGATGTGTCCACGGTGATGCTCCAGGCATTTCAGGACTACATCAAAGACGTGAAGGCCGGGGCGTTCCCTGGCCGCGAACACACCTACCACATCCCCAAAGAGGAGTGGGAGACGTTGAGGGGCCTTCTCGGGCCATGATACACGAAAGAAAAGCAGCCCCTCCTCGAGGGGCCAGCGTGCCCGGCATTGCGAAGAAAAACCGCCCGCTTACGCCTGAGTACTTCGCCGAGATCAAGGAGTGTTTTGGTCCTAAGCCCGCTCGGTGGGCCCAACACAAGAGAGGCGACTCGTCGGCTGGCAAGGCATGGCTCGGCGGCAACTGCCAGTGCAAGTTCCTCATCGGCGAGGCACGTCAGCGCATTTTCAAGCTCGGCAGTCTCAAGTCGCTGAAGGATGAGGACTTGGCCGACAGCGAAGACGTGCCCGAACCCAAGGAACTGGCCGACGACGCCATCACCAAGGTGCGCGCTGCTCTCAAGGACCCCAGTGCTGTCATTGCCGCCACCGAGCATGGTAACAGAGACGTCAAAGGAGACAGGGAGTGACTTTCTCAGCCGAAAGCTACCGCCGTGCCGTGGCCGACTACGTCTGCTCCTGGCAGGTAACCGATCAAATCCTATATGACCTGTGCCGGCGATACCCCGGCCACACCGATCATGCCAGCGTGAACGCTAAACTCTGGATTATCGGCCGGACCTACGCTACCGGCATCGAGCGCCAGATTTCCGCCGACGGAAGACAGGGCGGCAGCATGACGGTGTTGGCGAAGCACCTGCTCAACCATGGCCAGCAGGTAGACGAGCTCTTTGGCCACTTGCGCCAGCTCGCTGAGCCGCTTGACCCCGACAAGCTTCGCACCATACTCGACCTTCATGGCCGGTTCATCGCCCTCATCCGACCGGTGCTTCGGCAAAACCAGACACCCCGATCCTTTGCCTCGAAGTACATGCACTTCCACTGCCCGGCTGTGCCGATCTTCGACACCTACGCCGAGGCTGCCTGCCGGAGGATGATCCGCTGGCAGGAGTCGTTCTGCCAGTTCGACTTGCCCGCCACCGCGGATGCGAGCTACGCGCGGTATATCATTCACTTCTGGCAGCTCTACCAGCAGGCCCACGCTGCCGGCCTCAAGCCGACCGTTAAGCACCTCGACCACTACCTTCTGCAACAACAAGAGGAGGGATCCACATGACGGCCACCGCAGCCACAGCGGAGATCTTCTGGACGGCGTTCAAGGCTCTGCCCAAAGGCGAGCAGGAGGCAATCATCGCACGTCTGCTTGGGGACAAGGAGTTCGTCGAGGATCTGATGGACGTCGCCCTCATCGAGCAGGCTCGCTGTGAACCGGGCCCGGACATCACGTTGCATGACTACACGGGTGCGAAGAGCCGGTGAGGACGGCGGAACTCCGCCTTACTCGGTGCTGCTACGCCCGGCCGCTCGGCGCGACCTGGATAGCCTACCTCCTC
>CAYSZC010000094.1:0-4849 GCA_964435345.1 uncultured Thermotogaceae bacterium | reverse complement strand
CCGGGGAGGGCGGGGGTCGGCAACCTCGGCGTCGGGCGGGTGCGCAACCCGCGACGCGAGCTTCGCCACGATCCCGGCTTGGCAGGCCTGGTAGGTGCGGCGCAGCGCGCCCTCTAGCGCCCGGCCATCGGACCGGCCGTGGGCGATGACCACGAGGCCGTCCACCCCGAGGAGTGGCGCCGCGTTGTGCTCCTCGTACCGGAGCTTCTGCGCCACCCCGCGCAGCGCAGGACGGGCGAGCCACGCCCCGAGCTTCGCTCGCGCGGAGCCCGTCAAGGCGACTCGTGTCGCGGCCAGGACGGCCTCCGCTCCCCCCTCGGCCGCCTTGAGGAAGAGGTTCCCCATGAACCCCCCCGCGACGACGACGTCCACCGGCCGTTCGGTCAGGATCGTGTGAGGTTCTACATTCCCGGAGAAATCGTCCCGGCCCATGAGGAGATCGTGGGCCGCACGGGCGAGCGTATCGCCCTTCTCCGGTTCGGTGCCGATGTTGAGGAGCCCGACCGTGGGGTGGGGGATCCCCAACACCTCCCGGGCATAGGTCGCGCCGAGATCCGCGAACTGGAGGAGCTGGGCGGGCTTGGGGTCGGCCGTGGCTCCGACATCAATGACGAGCGCCTCCCCGGCGAGCGTGGGGAGGGAGGCGCACAACCCGGGGCGCAGAACCCCGGGAAGCCGGCCCAACCGTAGGAGGGCCGCGCTCACCACGGCGCCGGTGTTCCCCGGGGACAGAAACGCATCGGCGTCCCCCGTGGCAACAGCCGCGATCCCTCGGGCGATCGAGGTATCGCCCCGGCGGGCGGCCTGAACCGGGGTCTCTCCTGGTCCCACCGCCGTGGAGTCCAGGACTTCTACCGTCTTGGGGAGACCGAGGGGGAGATCCGCGCGCCGTCCGGCGAGGACGAGACGGATCGGGAGCCCCGCGGCGGCACGGATCGCCCCCGCCGCGAGTTCGGCCGGGGGGCGATCGGCCCCCATCACGTCCACCACGATCTGCGGCTTCACCGGTCTTGGTGCCGAGGGTGGGATTTGAACCCACACAGGCCGAAGCCCACTGCCCCCTCAAGACAGCGCGTCTGCCAATTCCGCCACCTCGGCACGAGGGCATGTTAGCCGCGTGGGGTCGCGAGTTCAACACTTGTGCCGGTGTCGGGTGGGCGGTACTGTGCGTCTGTGACTCCTGCTCGGTTCGGCGCCTACTGGGGGGACCCGCTCCTCGCGGAGCGGGCGCTCGCCCGTGCGTTGGGGGCGGTGGGCCCGGTACGGAGGGTCGTCCTGTTCGGCGACGAGCCTTGTCTCGATCGGTTCTTGGGAGAGCTGGCGAGCAGGGACCTGTTTGGGGAACCCCGCGCGATCGTCGTTCGCCGGGCGGACAAGCTGGTGGGGGAGGAGCGCCTTGTGGCGGCGTTGGAACAAGGCCTGCCGCCGGACCTCGCGCTCTACTTCCTGGGAGAGGCCTTGAAGGGCCCCGTGGCGCGAATGGCGGAAGAGGCATTGCACCTTCCGACGCCGACCGGGCGGGCGCTGCGGACCCTCGCCGCCGAACTTCTCGTCGAGGCCGACCTTCCGCGGCCCCAGTTCGTCGTGGATCTCCTCGTCGAGGCCGCCGCGGGCGACACCCTTCACCTGGCCCGGGAGATCGAGAAGCTTGCCCTCTGGAAGGGGGCGTCCCTTCCTCGGGACCGGTTCCCCGAACTCCTGTTCTTTGCCCAGGGGGCGCCGTACGCGTTCCTCGATGCCGTGGGGATGGGCGAGCTACCCGCGGCCCTGGCTGAACTGCGGGGCGCCCTCGCCGCGGGGTGGAACCCGTCCGCGCTGTTTTTCATCACGGTGGGCCACGTGCGGGCGCTCCTCGTGGCTCTCGGAGCGCAAGCCGGCCGCACCCCGCCGGGTCCAGCGTGGCTCGTGCAGCGCCGGTTGAACCAGGCTCGCCGCTGGGGAGAGGCGAGGCTTGTGGATCTCCTCGCCTCTCTTCAGGAACTGGATCTCCGGATCAAGACCGGGCAGGCCTCGCCGGAGGCGGCCCTTCACCTGTTCACGTTGAGGTTGGCGCGGGCCTAGTTGGCATCCGTTCCCCGAGTCCCGTCGTCTCGAGGAGGAGACGGGACAGGACGAGCGCCGAGAGCATGGAAGCGGCGATCCCCAGACCGAGCGTGATCCCGAATCCCTGCACCGGTCCGGTGCCGAGCAGGAACAGGATGAACGCGACGATCATCGTGGTGATGTTCGCGTCGAGGACCGCGGACAGGGATTTCGCGAATCCAGCGACGACACAGGCCCGGGGGGCCTTGCCGGTCCGCCGCTCCTCCTTGATCCGTTCGAAGATGATCACGTTGGCGTCCACGGCCATGCCCACGGTGAGGACGATCCCGGCGATCCCGGGCAGGGTGAGGGTCGCCCCGAACGCCCGCAGGGCGGCGAACATGAGGAGCATCGTCATCGCCAGCGCCGCATCCGCAATCAAGCCCAGCCACCGGTAGTAGAGGGGCATGTACAGGAGGACGAGGGCGAAGCTCACGACGAGGGCGGTCATCCCGCGACGGACGAACTCCGCGCCGAGGGTGGGGCCCACCGTCTGCTCCTCGATCACGACGACGTGGGTGGGCAGGGCCCCCGACCGCAGGACCACCGAGAGGAGCGTGGCTTCCTCGAGCGTGAACCGGCCCGTGATCGTGGTTGTGTCCTGGATGTCTCGCCACCCTCTCTGGGCCGCCTCCTTGATCGAGGCCGAGATGGCAGGCGCCGAGTACACGACGTTGTCGAGGATGATCGCCATCCGGTCGTCCACCCGGAGGCGACGGAGCGCCTCCACGAACCGCTCCGCGCCGGCCCGGTTGAACGTGAGGGCGAGGAAGTGCCCCGGGTTCCGCAGATCCGTGGACAGGCGCGCCACCGCGTTGTCGAGGACGTCCCCCGTAAGCAGGATCTCGCCCTCCACGAGGAAGTACTCCCGCCCGTCGGCGCCGGCCAGGATCTCCTGAGCCCAGGTTTGCCGCCCCACGAGGTCGTCCGGGTTCGTGGCGGCATCGACGACCTTGCGGAACTCGAGGAGCGCCGTGCGGCCGAGGAGCTGCCGAGCTTCCTCGGGATTCTGGACCTTGGGGATCTTCACCTCGACCCGGTCAGCCCCCAACGGCCGGATCTCCGCGTTCACCATCCCGTATTGGTCCACCCGCTCCGAGAAGATGGTCACGAGCCGGTCCACCGTGTCCCGTCGCTGGGCCGCTTCCATCTCCTCCAGGCCCTCCGCCTGGAGCACCAGGCGCACCCCGCCCTGGAGGTCCAACCCTAGCTCGATCACGTCCTGGAAGGGGAGGAACGGGTAGAGGAGGCCGATCGCGGCAAACAGGGCCGCCACCACAACGCCGAAACGAACCCAGTCGGAGCGCCTCATCGTCGCACCTACTTCCGCACCTTATCCACGATGCTCCCCTTGGAGAGCCGAAGCTTCCCGTCCTCCACGGTGAGGACGATCGAGTCCTCGGCGATCTCCTCGATCGTGCCGAGGATTCCCCCGGCGGTCACCACCCGATCCCCCCGTTTGAGAGAGCCGAGGAGGTCGCGGTGCTCCTTCTGGCGGCGGCGCTGGGGCCGGATGAGGAGGAAGTAGAAGATGGCGGCAAACGCCACGAGCATGACGACGAGCGTGATCATGGGCTGGGTCGCCTGGGCCTCGGCCCCGGTTTGAGCGTACGCGATCATAGCACTCCTTTTTTCCAAAGTCTCCGCGCTCCGTTCGCCACATACAAGATAGCGAAGAGCGCAATCCCCACGCTCCACAAAATGAACGCCGACCCGGCGAGATTCCGGCCGAGCGCCACCACTTGGTGCAGCAGGGAAAACAGGGCGAGCCAAAGTATAGCGTACATGACAAGGGCAAGCAACCGCGTCCGCGCCAGGTCGAGGGCGACGGTGAGGGGGGGTACGGCGAGCCAGGCCCACAGCCCGGCCCGAGCCCCGACAAGCCCCAGGGCGAGGAACAGGAGGGCATGGCCGGGGAGGAGCCGGACCGGGGAGTTTCCCCGGAGCGCGCCCGTTCCCGCTCGCCACAGGCCGTACCCCCAGGCGAGCAGGAGCAACGCTCCCGCGCCCAAACGCCACGCCACGGGATAGGGAACGACGGCGAGAGAGAGCCCGATCACGACGAGACTCCCCGCGAAGAACGTCACGTCCCTCATTTCATGTCATGAGCGCTGTCGCGAGGCTGAGGAACAACGCGATGCCGATCAGGTCGCCGATCGTCGTCGCCACGGGGCCAGAGATCATCGCCGGGTCGAACCCGAGACGGCGGAACACGAACGGGAGCGCGCCGCCGGTGAGGCATGCCGCAAGCACCGTCCCGGCGAGCGCGATCGCGGCCACGGCCCCGAACACCGGCTGCCGCCAGAGGAGGGTGGCGATGAGCCCGATCTGCACGCCCAGGGCGAGGCCGGCGAGCAGGCCCACCCGCAGCTCCTTCCACATGATCCACGGCAGGTTGGCCCAGCCGACGGCGCCGACGGCCATCCCGCGGATCACCACGGTCAGGGCCTGCGCCGCGGCGTTCCCGCTCATGTCGGCGATGAGCGGCATCAGGGCGGCCACGAACGCCAGCTCGGCGATCGTCGCCTCGAACCGCGTGATGACGCCGGCGACGGTCAGGTTGAGGAGGACGAGGCCCATCAACCACGGGAGGCGCTTCTTCACCGACGCCTGGGGGGGATCCATGGGGTGGTCCTCCCCTGCCGGGATGCCCCCCAGCTTGAGGGCATCCTCCGTCGCCTCCTCGCGGATCACGTCAATCACGTCGTCAATGGTGACGATCCCGAGGAGTCGGCCGGCTGGATCCACCACCGGGAGGGCGAGGAAG
>CAYSZC010000093.1:0-4857 GCA_964435345.1 uncultured Thermotogaceae bacterium | reverse complement strand
GCCGGCACCGGTCCACCACCCGGACCAGCCCCGACCGGGACCGCGCTCCCACCCCCACCGCCGCCTTCCGTCCGCCCACGAACAGAAGCTCCGTCCGAAGCGCGGCCACGGTCACGGTCATCGCCCGCTCCCGAGGAGTTTCCACGGGTGGGCCACGGCGTCGAGCACGCTCGCCGGCTCGAACCCAGCGTGGATCATACACCCCGCGCAGCGAGAGTCATTCCCTGGACCGTACCTTCGCCAAAGCGAGGGATCGAGGACCGACTCCAATTCTTGAACGTGCGCGTCGGCGATCAGGTAGCAGGGCAGCCGCCACCCGAGCACCGTGTACGTCGGCACGGCCCACGCCGCACAGGCGTAGGTCCTCTCGCCCCGCAAGAAATCGAGGAAGAGCGGGTTATCGTAGAACGGCAGTCCGTTCCGGGAATCGAGGATCCTCCGGAACGTTCGCACCGCCTCCTCGCGCTGGAGGAACAGATCCTGTTCCTTCACATGCTCGTAGGCGTAGCCCGGAGAGACCATCAGCCCCTCCACGCCGAGGTCGGCGAGTCCTCGGAACAGGACCGCGAGGTCCGCCGGGTCCGAGCCGCGGAACACGGTGGTGTTCGTGGTCACGCGAAATCCCCGCGCCCGGGCGTCCCGGATCGCGGCCACCGCCTCGTCGTGGGTCCCCGTCCGCCCGGTCAGGGCATCGTGCACCCTGGCCGTCCCGTCGAGGTGGACGACGAAGCACAGCCGCTCGTCCGGGCGAAACCGGTCCAGCGATTCCCTCAACAGGAGGCCGTTGGTGCACACGAACGCCCAGCGCCGTTGGTCCACGAGGCCGCGGGCCACCTCCGCGATCGCGGGGTGCAGGAGCGGCTCGCCGCCGGACACGGACACGACTGGCGCCCCAGCGTGCACGGCCACGGCGAGGCACTGGTCCACGGACAGGCGATCGGCGATGTGATCCCGGTACTCCCGGACCCGGCCACACCCGGAGCAGCGCAGGTTGCACGCCTCCAAGGGTTCGAGCATCAGCACGATCGGGAACAGCTTCCCCCGCGCCGGCCACCGTCGCCGGGAGAGAAGGTACTGTCCCAACTCGAAGGTCATCCGCCATGGCCGGCCCATGTCAGCTCGCCCGCACCGCAAGCCCGACGCACAGATCGTCGAACGCCGTCTGGGCCCACGGCGGCCAGGGAAGCGCCCGCGCCGTGGCCCGGGCTTGAGAAAGCAGCGCCTCGGCCGCTGTGGCCGTGGCGTCGCGGGCCCCCAGCGCCTCCAAGCGTCTCAACGCCTCGCTGTCCCTTCCGCCGGACAAGAGCTCGCCCAGGAACGGGTCCCGTTCGAGGGCCCACACGATGGGGAACGACCTCTTTCCCCGGACGAGGTCCGCCCCGACGGGCTTCCCCACCCGGGCCGCGTCGCCCCACAGCCCGAGCCAATCGTCGCGCACCTGGAACGCCACCCCGAGCTCCTCCCCGAGCCGGCGGTGATCGGCGACGAGGTCAGCCCGGCCGGCGGCGATCGCCCCCAGCGCGAGCGCACCTCCGAGGAGCGCCCCGGCCTTGCGGCGGGCCATGTCGAGGTAGGCGTCCACCCCTGCCGGCTGCCCCTCCAAGGCCAGATCCAACACCTGGCCCTCGATCATCGTCAGCGTGGCCTCGACCAGGGCGTGCTGAGCGGCGACCGCCGTTGTCGCCGGCACCCCCGCCGTGCACACCGTGCGCAGGGCAAGGGCGAGAAGCCCGTCCCCGGCGTTGATCGCCTGGGGAAGGCCAACCGCAACCCAAACCGCGGGGCGCCCCCGTCGCAACTTGTCTCCATCCTGGATGTCGTCATGGACGAGGGAGAACACGTGCGCCAGCTCGACCGCTACCGCCAACGGCAGCGCCGCCTCGACTTCCCCATCGAGTGCCTCGCACGCAAAGCACGTCAACGTCGGGCGGAGGAGTTTTCCCCCGATCCCCGGCCCTGGCTGGCCATCGGCCTCGCACAGTCCGAACGGATACCGCAGAAGCCTTTGCAGCGGCCCGTCCACGGCGAGGGTCGCGGTCAAAGCGCGGACGATCTCGCCCCGATAGCGATCAAGGATGTCCATCACGGGCCTCCGAGGCAGAGATGACGCGCACGATCCCCCGCTCCAGCGCGGCGCGGGTGAGCTCAGCAGTGGAGTGGACTCCCAGCTTGCGCATCGCCGAGGCCTTGTGGGCCCGCACCGTGGCCACGGATCGAGAGAGAAGCTGCGCGATCTCCGCAAGCTTGTGCCCATCGGCGATCAACCGGACCACTTCTCGTTCCCGGGCCGTCAAGGGGAGCGCTCCTTCGCTGGCCGGGGGGAGGAGGACCTCGCCCCGCGCCGCGCACCGCACCGCGTCCACCAGTGTCGCGGGCGAATCCCCCTTGAGCACGTAGGCCGCGGCCCCGGCTCGCGCCGCCTCGGCCTGCCACGCCGGATCGTCGAACATCGAGAGCATCACCACCGCCACCCCACGATGCCGCCCTCGCACCCTCCGGCACAACTCCAGACCCGATAACTCGGGCAGAGCTGCGTCAACGAGCGCTACGGTCGGCACGAGCCGGCGCACCAGGGACCATGCCTCCCGGCCCGTCGCGGCCTGGCCAACGACCTCCATCCCCGCCCCGGTCAGGATTCGGGCAATGCCCTCCCGAACCAAGGCGTGATCGTCCGCAATCACCACCTGCACGGGACTCATCGTAGCCACGGCTGTACAGAACAGCGATGGGGGAAGTGCACTATCCCCCGCGCCGCAACGCACGGGCCCGCAGCTCGGCGGTGCTCCCATAGCCAAGCTTCTCCTTGAGGCGTTCGAGGTGGGACTCCACCGTTTTCACCGAGATCCCGAGGCGGCGAGCGACCTCCCGATTGGGGAATCCCTCAGCAAGCAGGGCGAACACCTCCCCTTCACGGGGGGACAGATCCGGAGACGACGGGCGCCACGTCCGGCCGCGGACGCAGTCGCGAACCGCGGCCACCAGTTCGGGCGGAGACGAGCCCTTGGCCAGGAATCCGTCCGCCCCAGCACGGGCGACCTCAGCGGCGAGCCATGGATCGTCGAGCGCCGTGATCACGAGGACCCGGCACCCCGGGACGGCCTGTCTCAGCCGGGCCAGGCCGGCCACGCCCCCGCCCGGCATCGCCAGGTCCCACAGCACAAGGTCCGGCGCGTGTTCCCTGGCCAGGCGCGCCCCTTCCTCCCCGTCCCCGGCCGCCGCCACGACCTCGATCCCCGCCTCGGCCAGAAGCCGGGCCAAACCCTCCCTCACCAGCGGATGGTCATCTACGATCAGGACTCGAATCATGGCATGGAACCGCGAATTCCACCTGCGTTCCTCTTCCAAGCGCGGAGCGAACATCGAGGGAACCACCGAGAGACTCCACCCACTCCCGCATCCCGGACATGCCTAACCCTTCCCCCACCCGGTCGGGGTCGAAGCCGACTCCATCGTCCGCGATGACGCCACTGACCGCCTGCTCGCCTTCGACACAGATCCGCACCGTGCGCGCTTGGGCGTGGCGGCGCACGTTCTCCAGAGCTTCTTGGACGACCCGAAACGCCGCGGTCGCCACCAGGTCGGGCAGCTTTCGGTCCGAAACCGCCACTTCTACCGCGATCCCGGTGGACGCGGAGAACCTCTCGGCCAGGGCGCGCAACGCCGGGGCGAGCCCGAGTTCATCCAGGAGCGGCGGCCGCAACTCCCGCGCGAGAGACCTCATCCCGTCCACCCCCAGCCCAAGCAAGCGCTCCGCCTCGTGGGGGTCCCCACCGGCGATCGCCCACCTGGCCGCGGCCAACACCTGCCCGACCTCGTCGTGGAGCTTGCGGGCGATTCGCCGTCGCTCCTCGTCCTGGGCCGAGAGCAGCCGCGCCGAAAGCGCGGCCAACGCCCGCTCCCGCCGAACGAGCTCGTCACGTTGCCGCCCGTACATCGCCGCGAACGCCCGCGCCGTGAACGCGAGCACGACATACAACCCGACCCCGCCCACCATCACCGTCGTCACCACGTAGGCCAGATTCCGGTGGGGAGGGCCGACCAGTCCCGGGAACAGCGGCACATGGGGGATGACCCCAAAACGTTCAAGAAACGCTACCGTGGCGTACCCCCCCACCACAAGGCCCGTCACCGCGTACCCGGCGGCTCGGGGGAGGAAGAAGTTCGCGTACACCACCGTAAACAGGTAGAACACAATTCCGATCCACTCCACGCCCCCCAGGCGATGCACAAGGTAGCTGACCACCACGACCTCGAACGCCAGGAACGCTGCGTGCACGTTCTGAAGCGAACGGAGAGTCCGTTGGCGGCGGAGGAGCCACTGGAACGGAACGGTGAGACCAAGCCAGGCAAACGGCACGGCGAACACCGGATTGAACGGGAACCCCGGGACCCCGAGCACGACCAAGGCCACCGCGCAGAACACCCCCAGGGTCACGCGCCGGACAAGAAACGTCCGGTTCACGATCGCGCGCGTCTCCTCAAGCTCGCGGCTCTCGATGTTCGCGTTCATCTCCCCGGGATTCTAGTCCATCGCCAGCTACCGGCTCGTGACGGTATGATGGGCCTGTGAGACAGGATGTCGGGTCGGACCCGAGGGTGGGAACACGGCAAGCCGTAGTGCTAGACGGACTCCGCGCGGGTGAAATGTGGCCCGGCCCGCTGCGCGAGATCATCGCACAGGAGCTGAGGGCAGCCGGATTCGTGCCAGAGATCCTTCTGTTGCGGGATCTCGACATCGCTCCGTGCGTGGGGTGCTTCGGATGCTGGATCAGGACCCCTGGCGAGTGCGTCATCCCCGACGCCGGACGCGATGTGGCCAAGACCGTCATCCGAAGCGATCTCACCGTGTTCCTGACA
>CAYSZC010000092.1:0-4903 GCA_964435345.1 uncultured Thermotogaceae bacterium | reverse complement strand
GACGACGCGAGGGCGAACCGTCGAGCTGGCCAGACGCGGGCGGGGTTGGCCCGGGCGACCCCGCCGTGCGCGGCATCGTTCGCCGGCTGCGGGAGCCGGTCGTGGAAGCCGTGGTCCGAGAGGGCCGCGGGAAGGGACGGGGCGTCCGTGGGCGCGCAGCAAACCCTCGCCCTGGTAACGATCTCCTGGCGCACCAAGTAGCTGCTATTGACGGGACTGCCCCCACGCGTATAGTTGAGCTGATTTTCCTATCCCTCGGAGGTGGTTGAGGTGAAAGCAGTCGGGATTGCGGTTCTGGCGGTAGTTCTCCTCGCAGGTGGCCTGGCGTTCGGCCAGCCGAGGTATGTGGTGCTCAGCGACATCGCGTTCGCCCCGTTCGAGTGGGTGTCCGCCAAGGGCGCCTACCTCGGGTTCGACCTCGACGTGATGCGGGCGATCGCGATCCTCGAGGGTTACGAGATCGAGATCAGGGACACCCCGTTTGACACGATCATCCCCGCCGTGATCGCGGGCAAGGGGGACATCGGCGCGGCCGCGTTCACGATCACCGCCGAGCGGGCCAGGGTGGTGTCGTTCTCCGACGCCTACTGGACCTCGGATCAGGCGGTGGTGGTGCGCGCCGAATCTGGCCTGAACATCGTGACCGCCCTGTCCGGCGGGGCGAAGGTGGGGGCCCAGCGCGGCACCACCGGCGCGGCGTGGGTGGAAGATAACCTGATCGCGAAAGGCGTGAGGGTCACGCTCGTCCTCTACGAGACCTATCCGGAGGCGGTGCTGGATCTCCTCGCGGGGCGGCTCCACGCGGTGCTTCAGGACGAGGCGCCGTCCCAGCAAGCGGTCAGGGCGTACGCGGAACTCACGATCGTCGGGATCATCAAGACCTACGAGGAGTACGGATTCCTCGTGGCCAGGGGCGATCCGAAGGGCCTGCTGCCCAGGATCAACGCCGGAATGGCCAAGCTCAAGGCGTCCGGGGCGTGGGACAACCTGGTCGCCGCGTACTTCGGGCCGAGCTTGGAGAAGATCGAGGCGGCCTGGGAGGCGTCCATCGCGATCCTTCTTCAGGAGAGGGACGTCGTGAAGTTCGCCCAGACCCTCGCCGCGCTCGCCACGAAGTAACCCAGAACGGGGGAGGGGCCTCCGGGCCTCTCCCCCTCTCTTCTTGACCTGATCCGTTGACGCTCGAAACCTGGTCTCAGCTCTGGCCTAGGCTCCCGGTCCTCCTCCAGGGTCTGCTCGTGAACCTCGAGCTCCTGGCGGGTCTTCTGGCGTTGGGACTCGTGGTGGGGGTGGCGATTGCGCTCGTCGAGGTGTACGCCCCCCGTCCCCTGGCGATGCTTGCGCTCGCTTACGAGTGGTTCTTCCGGGGAGTCCCCGAGCTCGTGCTCCTGTTTCTCTTCTACTTCGGGCCGGCCCAGTTCGGCCTGGACATCTCGGCGTTCTTCGCCGCGGTGCTGGCCCTCGGCTTGCGGTCGTCGGCCTACCAGTCGCAGATCTTCCGCGGGGCGATCCAGGCGATTCCCTCCGGGCAGTCCCTCGCCGCACGGTCGCTCGGCATGGGCCGCCTGAAGGTCATCCGCCACGTGATCCTCCCCCAGGCCCTGCGCCTGTCGCTCGCCGGATGGTCGAACGAGTTCTCGTCGGTGCTCAAGGACACCACGCTCGCCTTCGGGATCGGCGTGGTCGAGGTGATGCGCCAGGCCCGCTACCTCACGGCCCGCAACTTCCCCCTTGCCCTGCCGGCGTTCCTCGCCGTGGCCGTGATGTTCCTCGTCCTCACGTACGTCGGGAACTGGGGGATCGGGCTCGTCGAGCGTCGGCTGCGCGTGCCCGGACTCGAATCGCGGAGCTAGGGATGCCCCTGCTACGCGTGGAGGATCTGCACAAGCAGTACGGCGCGGAGGGCGTGCTCCGCGGGGTCTCGTTCACGGTGGAAAGGGGGGAAACGAAGGTCCTGATCGGTCCATCGGGCACCGGGAAATCCACGCTTCTCCGCTGCATCAACCGCCTCACCGAGCCGGACCGGGGCCGGGTGTGGCTGGGGGACGTGGAGGTGACGTCGCCCAAGACCGACCTCAACCGGGTGCGGGCCCAGATCGGGTTCGTGTTCCAGGATTTCAGCCTGTTCACCCACCTCACCGCGCTCGACAACGTGCGCCTGGGTCTCCTCCGGGTCCAGGGCATGGAGAAGAAAGAAGCCACAGAGCGGGCGAAGGCGGAGTTGGCGCGGGTGGGGCTTTCCGACAAGGCGAAGGCCTACCCGGCCGAGCTCTCGGGCGGGCAGCAGCAGCGGGTCTCCATCGCCCGCGCCCTGGCCATGAACCCGAAACTGATCCTGTTCGACGAGCCGACGAGCGCCCTCGACCCCGAGCTGATCGGGGAAGTGCTCGGCGTGATGGTGAAGCTGGCCCAGGAAGGGATGACGATGATCGTCGTCACCCACGAGATGGGGTTCGCCCGGAGCGTGGCCGACGAGATCGTGTTCATGGAGCACGGGGTGATCGTGGAGCAGGGGCCGCCGGAAAAGATGTTCCGGTCCCCGGAGGTACCGCGGACCGCGGAGTTCCTGCGCAAGATCAGCGAGCTGTACGGGGAGTCGAGATGACCCTCGCCTTCGACTGGGCGTGGCTGCCCCGACTGGGCGAAGGCCTCGTCCTCACCGCTCAGCTCACCGCGGCGTGCATGGCCCTCGGGGCGATCCTAGGGATCGTGCTCGCCCTGCTCAGGGTGTACGCGCGAGGGTGGTTGCTACCCCTCTACTGGCTGGCGAGCGTGTACGTTCACCTGTTCCGCGGGACGCCCCTTCTCGTGCAGCTCATGATCATCCATTTCGGCCTGCCCAGCGTGGGGATCCGGTTCACCCCGTTCATGTCCGGGCTCATCGCGATGGGCCTCAACACCGCCGCCTACCAGGCCGAGTACTTCCGCGGGGCGATCCAATCCGTGAAGGCCGGGCAGATGCTGGCCGCGCGGTCGGTGGGGCTGACCCGCTTGCAGGCGATCCGCCACGTCATCTTGCCCCAAGCGCTGCGGCTGGCGATCCCGCCTTGGTCCAACGAGCTCATCTACATGTTGAAATACTCGTCCATCGTGTACATGGTCGGGGCGACGGACCTGATGGGGGTGGGGCGGACGATCGCCGCGAGGAACTTCCGGTTCCTGGAGCTGTTCCTGGTGGTGGCCCTGATGTACCTCGCCGTGGTGCTCCTCCTCACGCTCTCCCTGCGCTGGATCGAGAAACGGCTACGGATCCCCGGCATAGGGACATCCGGACGCGGCGCTTAGCGGCCAAGCCAGAGCTGGAACAGGTCATCAAGCGGCTCGGGGCTGTCCGCAGCGAGGACCGCCAGCAGGTCGTCCCCAGAGGCGATCTGCCACCGGAACTCCTCTCGGTACCGACGTAGCGCAGCGAAGAACGCGTCGTCCCCCATTCGCTCCCGCACCGCGTGGAAGAACAGGGCCCCCCCGGAGTACACGATCCCCCCGTACCCATCCCCATGGGGAAAGGCCCACAGTGGGCTCGCCACCGTGGCCCCGGGGTTCCGAGCCGTTGCGCGGCCGTACCCGCCCTCCCAATACCGCAGGATCTCCTGGAACCTGGACCCGGTCGCGAAGTACAGGCCCGAGGTGTAGGTGGCGAGGGCCTCGTCCACCCACGGCTCGGCCACCTGGTCGTTCCCCACCTCGGCGTACCACCACTGGTGGGCGACCTCGTGGGCGAAGATCATCGGGAAGAACAGCGGATCCCGGGGGTAGCGCTCGTAGTAGCTTTCCCCGGCAAAGATGAGGCCCGGATACTCGATCCCCGCCGCCACGCGCAGCGGGATGGACACCACGTCCAGCTCGGGGAAAGGATGCGGCCCGAGACGCTCCGCGAAGATCCCGATCGCTTCCGCTGCGATATCGAGCGCCGCGTGTCCCGCCGCTCGGTGCTCGGGCCGGAAGAAGCTCCGCACCTTTACCCCTCCCACCGACGCCGTTTGGACCTCGTACCCACGCAGGAGGACGAACGCCAGTTCCCGCAGGTTCTCCCCCTCGATCCTATACCGACCCGAGGAGATCTCGGTCTCGGTCCCGCTCGCCACGACGGTCCACCCCTCGGGAACGGCGAGGTCCAGGCCGTAGTCCGCGACCTCCGCGACGATGGAGTCCCCCCACGCGAACGCCGGGTGGGCGACCCATGCCCCGTCCCACGGGGCGAGGATCGGATACGCCTGGGCAAGGACGACCGCGTGCGTGGACCATGCATACGAGCCGTACCCACCGGCGTGAGCGAACTCCGGGATCTGGCCGGAAAAGCGCAGGGTCAGGGAGAACGTTTGGCCGGCGGAAGCGTTGAGGGCGACGGTCACGGTCGTCGGCTCGATGGACTCCCATCTCGCCTCGGCGCCATCTGACCACGCTCCGGTCAGAGAGAGACGATCCGTGGACAGAGCCGCCGGGTACAGCCGGAACACCGCCTCGGGCCAATCCGCGGGCGCGGTCCCGGTAACGGTGGCCTCCCCGGAGATCGCCCCGGCCGGGCTCACGGAGATCGCCATCTCGTAGCGGACCGGCGCCGCCGTCGCGACCGCGGCGAGGACGACAATCAGGGCTAGCAGCCCGTGTGCCAGTAGCCCGCTGAGCCTTCGGCCACGCGGACAAGATCGGATCCCCGCGGTTGGATACAAGCTCACCGCAGAGGACGCCGAGAACGCGGAGAGCACCCGACAAGCGGATCTGGGTTTCAAAGATTCCCCCCAAGTTTGTCTTTCTCGGCGACCTCGGCGGTAAGACGCGTCGTCGCAGACGAGCTGCGACGCTACGAACAGCCGGACGGATCTCACCGCAGAGCGCGCAGAGAACGCGGAGAACAGCCGGTCAACCGAAAACCCCGCCACAAAGGACACGAAGGGGGACAACA
>CAYSZC010000091.1:0-5046 GCA_964435345.1 uncultured Thermotogaceae bacterium | reverse complement strand
CGACGAGCTGGAACCCCTCCCGGCGAATGACCGCCCTCCCACACGAAGGGCAGACCGTATCCTCCCCTTCGCCGGGCAAGTTCCCGAGGTACACGAACTTGAGGCCCGCCTCCCGCCCGATGTCCCGGGCTCGGCGCAGGGTGGCCAGCGGGGTCGGCGGCCGGTCGTGCACCTGGTAGGACGGCACGAACCGCGACACGTGCCATGGGATGTCCGGGGAGATCCCGACGAGGAACTCCGCGATCCACCGCAGCTCCTCGTCCGAGTCGTTCCGCCCGGGAATGACGAGCGTCGTCACCTCGACCCAGATTCCCAACCCGACCATCCGCGCGATCGAATCCAGCACGGGCTGGAGGGATGCCCCGCAGTACCGACGGTAGAAGTCCTCGGAAAACGCCTTCAAGTCCACGTTGATTCCGTGGAGCCAGGGCACGGCCTCCGCGGTCGCCTCCGCGGTCAAGTAGCCGTTCGACACGAACACGTTGCGGATCCCGTCCTGGGCAGCAAGGCGTCCCGTGTCGTGGCACATCTCGAAGAACACCGTCGGCTCCGTGTAGGTGTAGGCGATCACCGGGGCGCCGGCGCCCTTCGCCGCCCGCACCACGTCCTCCGGGGACATCGGCTCCCCGAGGATCCGTCCCCGATGCGCCCGGGGATACTGGGAGATCGCGTGGTTCTGGCAGAAGTCGCAGCGGAAGTTGCACCCCACCGCGGAGATGGAGAGGGCGATGCTCCCGGGGAGGAAGTGGTAGAGGGGTTTCTTCTCGATGGGATCCAAGGCTTGGGACACGAGACGACCGTAGACGAGGGTGTGGAGCGCCCCGTCCCGGTTCTCCCGGACCGCGCACACGCCACGGCCCCCGGGGGGGACGACGCAGCGGTGGGCGCACAGGGCGCACCGCACGCGACCCTCACCGGCCGGATCCCACAACATCGCCTCGCGCATCACGCGGCTATGGTAAACCGCGCCTCGCCCTTCGCCAATCCCCAACCGGTGTTGGGTCACCGCCAATACCGGCGCCTTTTTTTCTGCGCTGTACCTGACTGCCTTATGGCGCATGAAGCGGCAACAGTAGACCTTAGTTGACTTAGGACGAGAGACGCCCTATAGTCCTGGTCGTCTAACCCTGAACCAGGGAAGGGGGTGGTGTCGGAAAGCAGCCAGAATCGCAGCCAGGAACCAAAGTTCATTGGGTGAGGAGGCAAAGATGAAGGCTAAGGTTAAGGCGGGGATCCCGATCATGGCCAACCTCACGGCGCACCTTGATCTTGGGGTGACGGTGGGCGCGGTGGCTCTCGCCGTCGGCTGGACGTTCACGCTCTAGGGGGCGGCGATGAAACGAACGAGAGCGTTGTTTGCCGTGGTTCTAACCCTGGGGACGGCTTTCCTCTCAGGGTGCTTGTTCGTCTCGGCGCCGCCCACGGAGATCATCGAGGATGTGACGGATCACGTTTCCGGCGAGCCGGTGGCCGGGGCCAGAGTGACGCCCACAGGGATCATCGAGGGGTATGTGACGGCTCACCTTTCCGGTGAGCCGGTGGCCGGGACCAGAGTGACCGCCTACCCCCAGGGTAGGCGCGCCCCCATCTACTTCGGGACTTCAAACGCGGCGGGCTTCTACAGACTCGTGGTGCCCGAGGGGTTGTACACGGTGGCGGTGCGGAAGGTCGGTCATGCCACCTCTCGGGCCGAGGGAGTGAAAGTCGGGAGCACCACGCGCCTCGACTTCGTCCAGAAGCCGGTGTTCAACCCAAGATGGTCCCTCGAGCCTCCCCGTGTCACCGTGACCGGGGTGACCGAGGGCATGACCATCTCTCGCCCGATCACTGTGACGATCGAGGCCCGGGGCGACAACGACATCAGGCTCATCTTCGCAGCGTTCGGGAAGACCCCAGGCGCGGGATTCCTCACTGCTCCTCGGGTGGTCTACAGTGGAACTTACTACACTGGGACGTTCACCATCGATCCGGCCGCCTACGGAGTTGCCGGAGAGACCACCTTTGAGGTCGTCGTCTATGATCTGAACGAGAACCGAGTCCATCTGATCTGGCGGGTCGATGTGGAGCGGCCAGCGCTTGGACTTGCCCCCAGACCTCCTAGGCCGCTGCTGCCGGGCTGGATCATCCCCGGGCACATCCCGGTCCGGACGGCGATGGCGGTAACCCTCAGCCGGAAGCTCGGGTTCTATGCGGCGCCCTTGGACCCCATGGCTGCTCCTCCTGGAGGGAACCTGTACGTGGACCTCCGCTGGCGCACCTCTCTTGACGACGCCACGATCACTGGGTACCGGATCTACCGGAAGCTTGACGGTGAGCCGGACTTCCGTCTGATTTACACAGTTAACCGTGGCGCCACCCTCTACCGGGATAGCACCCCAGATCTCAAGGTCAGGCTCAAGGCCTCCTATCGGATCGTGGCCTTCCGCTGGGATCCAGCCACCGAAACCGCGCTGGAATCTGCTCCGCTTGAGGCGGAAACCACGCCAATCGGCGCCTGGGATGTGCGACCGCTTTCGCCGGCCGATAACGCAACCGGGGTGGATCTGCGCCCCACATTCACTTGGCAGCCGATCAATCCGCCGCCAGGTGCGACCCTGATCTACTCGATCCGGATCTGGGACACGCCTCTGGGTGGGTCTGTGGTGACCAGCCCTACTCTAGTGAACGTAACCAGTTGGACTTACCCTGGAATCCCGGGCGGTCCGTTTGAGCGGCTTCAGCCCCAGCGGATGTACCAGTGGCAGATCCGAGGCGCGATCGCCTACGACGGTGCAGTGAGCGCGGTGGCGGTAACCGCTAACCAGTGGGGGTTCGCTGCAGCCTTCCCAACGCAGGTGCCTCCGGGCTTGCCGGCGTTCACCACCAGAGACTGGTGAGGAGGTGAGCGATGAACAAGAAGACAGCAGTTGCGGTGCTAGGAATGGTGGGGCTAGCCCTCCTCCTCGCGGGGTGCGCCGGGCTGTTCCAGAACCCGGCGCCTAAAGAGGCGGCGCCGATCGCCCCGGGGAATCCGGCGGAGGTGACGACGGTTGATCCCGGCCTCCTCGGGGAAGGGATGATCCAACCGGGCCAGGACTACACTCCTGATCGGATCATTGTGGCGCACACTGACGACGGTGAAGGTCGGGCGGCCTTGGCCGAAGTGATGGAACATGTCGGGGATCGGATCGAGGACAGGGTGGACCTCGGACAGATCGTGATCGTTGAAATCGACATCAAAGGCCATCTCTCGGTTCCTGAGGCTCTGGGAGTGGTGGCGCTCCTCATCAGGGGCGGGTTCGAGCAAGTACCGGTAGATGGACGAATTGACAAGGGGTCATCTCCGCCGCCTCGGTCCAAGCCGACCACACGGCCACCACGCGTGGCGGGGATCGTGTTTGCCGAACCGGACTACATCTTCGAACCGCCCGAGCCCATTCCTACACCGGGTGTGGACGTAAAGGCGGGCCTTGAACCTAAAGTCTATGACCCCGCTGCCGATCTCCGGCCGTACCAGTGGGCGTTGGATGCCCTACAGGCGGAGAGTGCGTGGGCCACGGGATACACCGGGGACGGGATTGTGGTGGCTGTACTCGACACGGGTGTGGATTCCACTCACCCCGATCTTCTAGGACAAGTCACGGTCCATGTCGATCCCCGCCCTGTCGTGCCGAGTGTGCTTCTACCACCCCGAAACTTCGATCCCCATGGCCACGGCACCCACTGCGCGGCCATCATTGCCGCCAAGAACGACGCCAGAGGAATCGTGGGCCTGGCCTATAACGCCAAGATCATGGATGTCCGGATCTTCGTTCCCGGGTTCATCGGCGTGGTTCCCACGGCTCGGGGGATTAAGTGGGCGGTTGATAACGGGGCTGACATCCTCTCCAACTCCTGGGGTGGAGTTGTTTACTCCCAGGTCCTCAAGGCAGCGTTCGACTACGCTCTGGCCAGGGGGGTCACCGTGGTCGCCTCGGCTGGGAACTCCTTTGACACAATCTGGTTCCGGCCGGCCTCCATCGCGGGGATCATCGCGGTGGGCGCCACCACGCCCCATGACAAGAAGGCCGATTTCTCCACCATGGGTAGCTGGCTCTCCGTGTCCGCCCCTGGCGTAGATGTCCTCTCCGCCGTCCACACCGGGATCATGCAACCTGGAACGGGTCGGCGCCTCCTTTATGACTACTGGAGCGGGACGTCCATGTCCGGCCCGTATGTTTCCGCTCTCGCGGCGATGATCTTGGAGAAGCACTCCGCTAGTCCATACCAGGTGAAGAGGCTCGTCGAGCGAACGGCCAAGGACCTCGAAGCTCCGGGATTTGACATCCGCACCGGATGGGGGTTGATCCAACCAGCCAAGGCCTTGACCACTCCGCTTCCTCCCGACGATGGCGCAGCCCTCCGAATTCATGTCGTCACCGCAAGCTCGATGCCCCTGTGGGAGGAGTGGTGGCCTGTCCCGTACATGGACATCACCCTCCGCAAGGACGGTCGGATCATCGAGCGCGGCCAGACCGACATCGAGGGCTGGTGGTTCCTCGGGTATCCCGTGGGTGACCACCCGCCTGGGCGGGGCCTGGGATACTTCCCGGTTCTTGAGCCTGGAACTTATGAAATCATCGTGGGCGGGGACGACGCCAGCCTGGCGTGGTACCGGACCGCGAACCGCGTCACCGCAAGGACCACAGTCACGTTGACCGCAGGGGAGACCACCACGGTGGACGTCCGGGTCAACACGGCCCTCGAGGTCACCCTGTCCTGGACCGGCGGCGGCGCCGCAACCGACATCGACCTCGCCGTGCACGAGCCCGGTGTGGGCTGGACGTTCGCCTGGTGGCCAGGGTTCTGGGGCGCCTGGACCCCGGATCAGACCGGCCCGAGCGGGAGGGAGACCTACACCCTGCTCCCCATCCACGGGGACGACGCCCTGTACCCGCTCGCCGTGGTGCTCAACAGCGGGGCGCCGGCTACGGTGACCGTGACGGTCCGGCAGAACACGATCGTCGAGACGTACACGTTCGCCCTGACCGTTCCTGGCTGGTACCACGCGTTCGCGCCCGGGCCGCC
>CAYSZC010000090.1:0-5047 GCA_964435345.1 uncultured Thermotogaceae bacterium | reverse complement strand
ACGACCGAGTGGAAGAACGTTCGTGGCGCCATCTGGACACGTGCCAGTACCAGACGATCATCAAGACCTGCGTGCCGCGGGTTGAGGCACCCCGAGCATGGGATACGCCGGATCCGCGTCCCGTGGGCGGAAAGGATGAGCCGGTTTACGGCGCGGAGCACGAGCGAGAGAAAACTCACGAAGATGTGCCCGGCGATCGTCGCCTGGTACTTGGGGAAGATGAAGGAAGAAGCTGGCGGCCTGATGTCGCGGCCCAGGCTTCTGATAGCCTAGAACGGTGCCTGCGATGTCTCGGGCGGCTGGTGCGCGGAAGCTGAGGGCCTAGGTGTGCTTATCGGCCACGGCGGAGGCGGCGTAGGCCTCGGGCTTGGTCCGCACTCGGTACCCGACCCCAAGGATCATCCCCACCACTTCCTCCACGAGTTCTCTCGTCCGTCCGTTGCGGCCGATGTCCACGTGGATCTCGAGCTGGAACTCGCTCACGCCCCGTTCTTTGAGCGCACCGATCAGTTCCTCGGCGGTCTCGTAGGAGAGCCACGCCTCGCGGTAAATGCGCTCCCGCAGGGTCTGCGGACGCCTGTCTTTGGTCCGGCGCCAGAAGTAGCGGCCGCCCTTGCCGACCCGGTGCACGACGATCGCCGCCACGTACTCGACCTCGTCGTAGTACGTCTGGGAATCGGTGCCCACGACAACCTCGTACTGGTCTTCCGGGGCCGCGGCCATCATTACGAGGATCTCGTCCACCACTTCGCTGAACGAGAGCACCCCGAGGGTCGGACTGTGGTAACGCGAACCGTCGTCCATGAC
Source organism: uncultured Thermotogaceae bacterium (assembly GCA_964435345.1). GTDB lineage: Bacteria > Bipolaricaulota > Bipolaricaulia > Bipolaricaulales > Bipolaricaulaceae > Bipolaricaulis. The sequence continues at coordinate 4,240 of CAYSZC010000090.1, read as the reverse complement.
GGCGCCGATGTTAGGCTACGGATGGGGTCGGATCAAGGTAGGGCAGGGTGAACGTGAACACGGCCCCGCCCTGGTTTTCCGCCCAGATGCGCCCGCCGTGAGCCTGCACGAGCTCGCGCGCGATGGCGAGCCCGAGTCCAGTCCCGTCCCCGGTCCGTGACTTGTCGCTCCGGTAGAATCGCTCGAAGATGTGCGAGTGATCTTGGGGAGAGATCCCCGGTCCCTGGTCCCGCACCGAGATCGCGATTTCCCGATCTGCCCTGGCGACGGTCACGGTGATCGTCCCCCCGGGCGGGGAGTAACGCAGGGCGTTGCTGAGGAGGTTCCCCAACACCTGACGGATGCGGCGCGGGTCCACGTTGGCATGAATGCCGGGCGCCGCTTCCACCGCGATCTCCACCCCATCCTCGGCCGCGGTCGGGCGCACCACCTCCGCCGTCGCCCGCGCCAGTTCCCCGAGGTCTGTGGGTTCCCGCACGAGCTGAAGGTGCCCGGCCTCGGCCAGGGTCAAGGTACGCAGATCCTCGACGAGCTTGGCCATGTGGAGGGTCTCGTCGTACACCGGGGCCAGACCCTCCGGGGTGAGGGGAAACACTCCGTCGAGCATTCCTTCGAGGTTCCCCCGCACCACGGACAACGGCGTCCGAAGCTCGTGGGCAACGTCGGTGAGGAGGTTCTGGCGGGCCTTCTCCGAGCCCTCCAGGGCCGCCGCCATGTCGTTGAACGCCCGACCGAGCCGGCCGATCTCGTCGCGGGTGCGGACCGGAACGCGGTGCGCAAGATCTCCCTGCGCAATGCGGGCCGTGGCCTGGATGAGGCGATGCAGGGGTCGGGAAAGCTGGGCCACCAGGACCACCGCGAGCACGGCCGCCGCGAGCAGGGCCGCCGCGCCGGCCACGAGCGCGGCCTCCCGTACAGAACTCAGAAAGTCCCTTTCCAAGGGGGTCAGGTTGGCGATGTCGAGCGGGAACACCGTGCCCACCTTGATCCCATCAACCAGCACCGGGATGCCGTAGCGATCCACTGACTCACGGGTCTCGACGTCGTTCGCTAGACACCGGCCAAGCTGCTCTAGTTGCGAGCAGCCGACCACTCGGTACTCCGCATCAACCACCATAATGCGGTCCAGGATCGGTCGCTGGAACACCTCCCTGCCCCGCCGGACGTAGCTCACAAGTTGGAAGTAGAGAGCCAAGCCAGCCCAACTCCCGTTGTCCCGCCAGTACCCAGCCAGGAAGGGAACCAGGTTCTCAACCTCGAAGTAGCGCTGTTGGACGCGAAAAGCATCGAAGCGCTCGTCGACTCCGCGGGTAGTGAGGAGGTGGGTTCCCCCGGCGGCGAGGAACGCGATGATCGTGAACGCCCCCAGGAGCTTCCAGCGGAAGGACACGGGCTACTCCCCCTCGGCCGGAGGGCGGAACTTGTAGCCCACCCCGTGCACGGTGAGGATGTGCGTGGGATCCTCCGGATCGGGCTCGATCTTGTAGCGCAGGTTCTTCACGTGGGAGTCCACGGTGCGGGGCAGAGTAGCATAAGTCCGTTCCTGCAGCGCCTCGAGGAGCTCTCGGCGGGTGAACACGCGCCCGGGGTGGCGGGCGAAGAACGCCAACAGGTCGAACTCGGTCGGGGTCAGTTCGAGGAGAGCGTTGGACAGGCGAACCTCCCGGGCGGCGAGGTCCACGGTCAGCGATCCCACGCGCACCACTTCGGGGGTCGTTCCGCCCTCGGTGCGGCGCAGGACGGCGCGCACCCGGGCCGCCAGCTCCCGCAGGCTGAACGGTTTGGTCACGTAGTCGTCGGCGCCCATCTCCAGGCCTGCCACGCGGTCTGCCTCCTCCGTGCGGGCGGTGAGCATGATGATCGGGGTCGTTGCATCCTGGCGGATCCGCCGCGCCACCTCCAGCCCGTGCATCCCGGGGAGCATCAAGTCCAGTATCACAAGGTCGGGTTGAAGGCTCTTGAACAGGGCCCACCCGTCCTCTCCGGTGAACGCCACCTCCACCCGGTATCCCTCGCGCATCAGGTACGTCTGCACCATGCGCGCGATCTCCCGCTCGTCTTCCACGACGACGATCGTTTTCATGTCCATAGGGAGCCTACCTCAAAGAGGAAGAGGGGGCGAGGTTGGCCTCGGCCCCTCTCGCGCATCGGGGATGGTTCCGGTGGTCGGGCTCTCGCGTGCTCTTCCACCATGCCGCAGTATCGCCCGGCGCGGTCGAGGAGACGTGCAGGGGTTGTGAAGATCCGGCGGAGGCCGCTACCATGCCCACCGACATGACACGGGACCTTACGGATCTCCTTTTTCCGAGTTCGGTCGCGGTGGTGGGGGCCTCGGCCGCCCCGGGCAAGATCGGGCACGTCCTGTTTTCCAACGTCGCCTCGTTCCCCGGACCGGTGTACGCGGTGAACCCGAAGTACGAACAGATCCTCGGGCGGCCGTGCGTCCCGACCGTGGCCGACCTCCCGCAGCCCGTCAGCTTGGCCCTCGTGATCGTGCCGCCCCCCGATGCGTTGCTCGCTCTCGCTGCCTGCGGAGAACAGGGGATCCGGAACGCGGTCGTGATCACGGCCGGGTTCAAGGAACAAGGCGGACAGGGGATCGAGCTGGAACGCGAACTGGTGCGGATCGCGAGCGAGCGCGCGATGAACGTTCTTGGCCCGAACGCGTTCGGCCTCGTCTCCCCGCGGGTCGGGCTCAACGCGACCTTCGCCCCGCGCAGCGCGCTGCCAGGGAAGATCGCGTTTATCTCCCAGTCCGGCGCCCTGTGCAGCGCGGTGCTCGACTGGGCGTGGCAGAGGCAGCTCGGGTTCTCTCACTTCGTGTCGCTCGGGAACAAGGCCGTCCTCACGGAGACCGACTTCCTGGCCGCGTTCGCGCAAGACCCGGAGACGACGGTGGTCGCGGCCTACCTCGAGGGGATCGAGGACGGGCGGGAGTTCCTGCGCGTCGCCCACGAAGTGACGCGGGCCAAACCGGTGGTCGTGCTCAAGGCGGGGCGCACGGAGGCCGGCGCCCGGGCGGCTTCCTCCCACACCGGGGCGTTGGCCGGCTCCGACCGGGCCTACGACGCCGCGTTCCGCCGGTGCGGGGTCATCCGCGCCCGAACGGTAGAAGAACTGTTCGAACAGGCCGCCGTTCTCGCCGCGCAGCCCCTGCCCCGCGGCCGGCGGCTGGGGATCGTCAGCAACGCCGGGGGACCGGGGATCATGGCCGCGGACGCCGCGGCCGAGGAAGACCTCACGGTGGCCGCCCTTGCCCCCGCGACCGTAAGCGCCCTGGCCCAGCGGTTCTCGTCCGCAGCGAGCGTTACGAACCCGGTGGACATCCTCGCCGACGCCTCGGCCGAACGGTTCCGCGACGCGGTGGAACTGGTGCTGGGGGATCCCGGGGTGGACATGGCGGCGGTGCTCACCGCCCCCCACCCGATCCTCACCTTTGCCGAGCTCGCCGGAATCCTGGCCAACGCCCACCGTCGCCACGGAAAGCCCGTCGTGGCGAGCTTCATGGCCGGGGAGATCGAAGAGCAAGCGGAGGACGTGCTGCGCGAGGCAGGGATCCCGGCGTACTTCGAGCCAGCGAGGGCCGTGCGTGCGCTGGGGACCCTCGCCAAGTACCGAGACATCCGGAGCCGTGCGCAGGACGAATGCCGGCCCCTGGATGTGGATCGTGACCGTGCCCAGAACGTGCTCGCGAACGCCGGCGCCCGGTTGGGGGTGGAGGCGCTGGATCTGCTCGCCACCTACGGGATCCCCGTGGCGCGGGGGGGACTTGCCAAGAGTCCGGAGGAAGCGGCGCGCCTGGCCCGAGACCTCGGGGAGCGGGTCGTCCTCAAGGTCGTCTCGCCGGACATCGTCCACAAGTCGGACCTGGGCGGGGTGCGGATCGGCGTCCCAGCCAGCGAAGCGGGGAAGGCGTATCAGGAGTTGGCCGAACTCTTGCCCTCCCGATCCACCGGGGCACAGGGCGTGTACGTGCAAGAACTCCTGCCACCGGGCCAGGAGGCGATCGTGGGGATCGTCCGCGACCCCACGTTCGGGCCCCTCGTGATGTTCGGGCTAGGCGGGGTGTTCGTCGAACTCCTGGGGGACGTGGCGTTCGCCATCGCCCCAGTTTCTTCCAGACAGGCGGAGGAACTCGTGCGGGGCATCCACGGGTTCCCCCTCCTCCAGGGGGCGCGGGGGCGGCCACCCGTCCACCTGCCGAGCCTGGTCGGGGCGGTGGAGCGGATCGGGCGCCTCG
>CAYSZC010000089.1:0-5063 GCA_964435345.1 uncultured Thermotogaceae bacterium | reverse complement strand
TCTCGGCGGTAAACAAATATGCGGTGAGGCGCCTGGCCGCGTCGCTGGTGCGCCTGTACCAGCGGTTGATCTCCCCGCTTCTCCCCCGGCGGTGCCGGTTTCATCCGTCCTGCTCGGAGTACGCGCGGCAGGCCTTTCTCCGCCACGGGCTGTTCCGCGGCGGGTGGCTCTCCCTACGCCGGCTCGTCCGGTGCGGGCCGTGGCACCCCGGCGGCCACGACCCCGTACCCTGAGAGATTCGGCCTACCGCGCCGGTCTAGCGGTGACAGCTTTGAATTCCTCCTGGGCTTCGCGAAGAAGACTGGCGTCGGTCCAGAGATCGAGACACACCGCGGCGATCGCCTTGGCCGCGGCGAGCATCGCTGCCTTTGCCGGCTCGGACTTCGCCGCCGCGCAGAACTCCCGGGAGTGCCCCGGGACCACGCCGGGCGCGATGCGGATGTAGGGATGGATCGCCGGAACCTCCCACGACACGTCCCCCATGTCCGTGGACCCCATGCCCCCGTCCGGCGTTTCTACGGGGTAGCCGAGGGCCGCGATGTGTCGCGCGAACGCGCGGGCGAGCGCTTGGTTAGGGCGGATCGCCTTGTACTCGTGCCCCACCAACCGGAAGTCGAGCTCGGCCCCGGTGGCAAGAGCCGCCCCCTCGGCACAGCGGCGCAGCTTGTCTACCAGCTCGTCTCGGTAGGCGTTCTCCGCCGCCCGCACGTAGAACCGCGCCGCGGCGTGCTCGGGGACGATGTTCGGCTTCTGCCCGCCGTGGGTGATGACCCCGTGGATCCGCGCCCCGTCCCGGATGTGCTGGCGGAGGGCGTTGAGGCCGATGAACGTCTGGATCACCGCGTCGAGGGCGTTGATCCCCTTGTCCGGCTCGGACGAGGCGTGGGCGGCCTTGCCGCGGAACTCGATCCCTACCTCGGTGATCGCGAGCGACCCGCGGTCCACCAAGGTCTGGTCTGCGGGGTGGACCATCATCGCCGCGTCCACGCTACGGAACAGCCCGGCCTGGATGAGCTTGACCTTGCCCCCCCCGCCCTCCTCGGCCGGGGTACCGAGGACGAGGAGCGTCCCCGGGAGATCCTTCTTGAACGCAGCGAGGCCGAGGGCCGCGCCGACGGCGATTGCCGCGATCAGGTTGTGGCCGCAGGCGTGCCCGAGCTCGGGGAGGGCGTCGTACTCGGCGAGGATCGCCACCCGCGGCCCCGGCTTGTTCGCGGGATGGACGGCGCTAAACGCCGTGGGGACGGCGCCGGCGCCCCGTTCCACGCGGAACCCGCCCTTCTCCAGGGCCTCGGAAAGCCACGCCGCGGCCTGGTGCTCCTCGAACCCCAGCTCGGGGTGGGCGTGGATGCGCAGCGCCAGGTCCCATAATTCCCGCGAGATCGCGTCTATCCTTTTCCAAACCTGCTCTGTCATGGCTTGCCTCCCGTCAGCACTCCGGCCCGGGCTCTGATCCACGCCAGGGCTGCGTCGAGGTCCGGATCGCCCTCCGCTCCTTCCGGCCTCTTTTCCACCGGGATGTCCGGGGTCAGGCCCACGCCCTGGACGGTGCGGCCGTGCGGGGTGAGGTACTCCCCGGTGGTGAGCCTGATCGCTCCTCCGTCCGGCAGGCGCATCACGATCTCCTGGACAAGACTCTTCCCGAACGTCTCCCGACCGACCAGGACCCCCATCCCGTGGTCCTGGATCGCCCCGGCCATGATCTCCGAGGCGGACGCGGTCCCCTCGTTGACGAGGATGGCCAAGGGCAGGTTGGGAACGCGGTTCCCCCGGGAGCTGTGGGCGCGCTCCCCGAACGACGGGCCGCGCGTGCGGACGATCACGCCCCGGTCCACGAAGTAGCTCGCCGCTTCCACCGCCGCCGACAGGATCCCGCCTGGGTTGTTGCGAAGGTCTAGCACCAGTCCGGAAAGCTCCTGCAGTGGGAACGAGAACAGAGCGTTCCCAAGGAGGCGCGGGGTATCGAAATCGAACCGGAGGATCCGGATGTACCCGACCTTGTCTGCCGCGCGGTACTCGAACCGCACGGCGACGATCCGGATTCGTTGACGGACAAGGGAGATCTCGCGCACCGTGCCGTCCTCGCGCTGGACCGTGAGGACCACCGTGGTCCCGGCCGGGCCACGGATCCGCGACGACGTCTTCTCCAGGGTCCACCTCTCGGTGGACTCCCCGTCCACGGCCTGGATCCAGTCCCCCGGGCGGATCCCCCCCGCCTCGGCTGGGGTGTCCGGGAACGCCGTCACCACCGTGACCCGCCCGTTGCGGAGCGTGATCTCCATCCCCACGCCGGTGAACTCCCCCGCTAGCGAGTCCTGCCACTGCCGGTACTCCGCCGGCGTGAAGAACGTCGAGTACGGGTCGCCCAACGAATCGATCACGCCCCGGATCGCCCCGTGCAGAAGCTCGGCGTCGGGGACCTCGTCCGATTTGTAGTAGTGGCTACGGATGATCTGGTAGATCTGTCCGAGCGGGGAGAACAGGGTATCGCCCGGGCCCACGCCCACGGCCAACACCCCGACGAGTAAGAGAATCAGCAACGATTTACGCAGCATCTAGCTCACCTCACTCCCATATTACGCGCCAGATCGAGGAACTCCGGGCCCACCGGCTTGGGGCACCCGGCGAGGACCTCGGCCAGAGGGACCGCCACCACCGCGGGTCCGCGGAGCGCGGTCATCACGTCGTACTGGCCAGCCAGGGCGAGCTCCACCGCGGCGACCCCGAACCGCGTGGCCAACAAACGGTCGAACGGGGTGGCCACCCCGCCGCGCTGGAGGTAAGCAAGCACGGCGACCCGCGGGGCCAGCGGAAGATCGCCCTTCTCGAGTTCGGCCGCCAGCCAGTACCCGATGCCCCCGAGCTGAGCGTGTCCGAACGGGTCCACGCGGCCCTCTTGGGTCACCTGGCGGCTGCCGAGCTCGACCGGTCGAGCCCCCTCCGCGACGACGATGATGGAGAAGCGCTTGCCGGCCTCGAGTCGCCTCCGGAGAGCCTCCTCCACTTCCCGCACCGAGAACGGTTCCTCCGGCGCCAGGATCACGTCCGCCCCACCGGCGAGCCCGCCGAGGAGGGCGATCCATCCCGCGTCGCGACCCATCACCTCGACGATGAGCGCGCGGTGGTGGGCGTGGGCCGTCGTGTGCAGCCGGTCGAGCGCGTCCGTGACCACGGACAGAGCGGAGTGAAAACCGATCGAGTAGTCCGTGCCGCCCACGTCGTTGTCTATCGTCTGGGGGATCCCCACCGCCTGTACGCCGTGGGCGGCCAGCCGGTGCGCCACGCCGAGGGTGTCGTCGCCGCCGATCGGGACCAGCGCATCCACCCGCCGCCGTTTGAACGTCTCCAAGACCCGGTCCACCTTGGAGGTGGGCGTCCACTCGCCGGTCTCCCGGTTCTTCTCGAACGGGTTCGTGCGCGAGGTGCCGAGGATCGTCCCCCCCACGTGGAGGACCCCGGACACGTCGGCCAGCCCGAGGGGCGCGAGGTCGTCCTCGACCGCCCCGCGCCAGCCGTCGCGAAACCCGACCACATCGAGCCCAGCGGGGCGAGCCCGCCGCACAATCGCCCGGATTGCGGCGTTGATCCCTGGGGAATCCCCGCCTCCGGTCAGAACCCCGATCCGTTTCACGTCAGGCATAGAGCGACTTCCCTCCCGATCCGACCTGGGCGATCATTTCCACCGCTACCGCTCGGATCGCAGTTTGGATTTCCTTCCCGACCGCCCGCGGGTCGAACAGCTTCTTGTTGGGCCGCCAGGCCCCTCCCTGCGCATCGAACGTGATCGGATCGAACGACGTCCCCGCGGGAGGGAGGATCTCGCCCCGGTTCTTCCCGAAGAACCCAGCCGCGGCCTGAGCGTACACGTACTGGTAGGTCGTGTCCTTGTTCACCTTGCACACCCCAGCCGCAACGAGGGCCTGTACCTGGTCGGCGGAAAGACCGGACGCCCCGTGCAGGACCAGCGGCCGCTCGAGCTTCGCCGCCCGCAGCCGCTCGTCAATGGCCCGAGCGAGGTCCACCCGCAGCGTCAGCTCGCGCCCTGCCGACACCCCGTGCTCGGTCCCCACCGAGATCGCGAGGAGGTCCACGCCCGTCTCCTGGACGAACGCCAGTGCCTGTCCAGGGTCGGTGTAGAACGCCTCGTCGGAGGCGACCTCGTCCTCGACGCCCTTGATCGTCCCGAGCTCCCCCTCCACCAGGACCCCGTACGGCCGCGCGAGGTTCACGACCGCTTTCGTGGCGCGCACGTTGTCTGCAAACGGGAGGGCCGAGGCGTCCATCATCACCGAAGAGCACAGCCCCTCGGCGAGGGCCGGTCGGATGAACCTGTCTACCTGGTCCGGGGTGACGTGGTCGAGGTTCACGAACACCCCGATCTTCGCCTCGGCGGCGAGAGCCTGGACGTAGCGAACGATCGCCCGCAGACCGACGACGGGCTTCCCGCCCCCGGCGAACTTGGCCGCCCCGAGCGTCGCCTGAACCAGGAGATCGCTCTTCCGCTCCTCGTAGGCAGCGAGGATCCCCAACAGCACGTTCGGCTCGGCAACGTTGTTCCCGACCAGGGCAAACCGTTTCGCCTTGGCCGTGCGGTACACTTGCGCGAGCGCCTCTCCTCCCAGGTACGGCATGCGTCTACCTCCTCACCTTCGGGAAGCAATGATCCCAGATTTTGCACCAACCGGCTACCGGCACAATGGCAATGCACAGAACCGGTTTCACCGCAGAGGCAAAGGATCGGGACAATCTCGACCGGATCATGGTCTTTCCCTCTCCCCGATCGGCGTCGCGGACAAACCCCGACGCTCCGGAACCGTTGTAGCGTCGCCTGTGTCTGACGTTGTGCGTCGCAGCTCGTCTGCGACGGCCTTCCCCAGCTCTCAGAACCGCAGGTAGACGCCGCCCGTGACCCAGAGGGGGGCGAGCGGCGTCACGGCGAGCCTCACGTCCAGAAACGGGAGCACGCGCATCCACGCGCCGATCGTCACGCTCAAGGGAACGAACCCGAACTCCCCCACCAGCTTCAGGTTCGGCAAGAGATCGAAGTCGGCGATGGCGTAGGG
>CAYSZC010000088.1:0-5114 GCA_964435345.1 uncultured Thermotogaceae bacterium | reverse complement strand
ACGTCGCCGTCATCGGCGCCGGGAGCGTGGGGACCCCGACCGCCCTCGCCCTGGCCCGCGCCGGGGTCGAAGCCCTCGTCGTGGATAGCGGTCCGAGCGTCGGCCAGGGCTCGAACAAGGCCGCGATCGGCGGCGTGCGGGCCACCCATTCCGACCCGGCCAAGATCCGCCTCTCGCTGCGCACGATCGAGATCATGTCGGGCTGGGAGGAGGCCTGCGGCCAGGACATCGAGTGGAAGAGCGGGGGATATGTGTTCGTCGCCTACACGCCCCGCGAGGAGAAGGTGCTGAGGGAGCTCCTCGCGACCCAGCACGCACACGGCCTCGCCATCGAGTGGCTCGACGCGCGGCAGCTTCTCGCTGTCGTGCCGGACTTGAACCCGCGCGGGCTCCTCGGCGGGACGTACTCCCCGCACGACGGCCACTGCTCCCCCCTCCTCGCCTGCCACGCGTTCTACGACGAGGCGCGGCGCCTGGGCGCGACGTTCCGGTTCGGAGAGCGCGTTACCGGGATCGAGGTCCGGGGCGGGCGCGTGCGGGCGGTGAAGACGGACAAGGGCGTGTACGGGGCAGACGTCGTGGTCAACGCCGCCGGCCCGTGGGCGCGAACAATCGGCAAACTCGTGGGCCTGGACCATCCCGTGCGTCCGGACAGCCACGAGGCCGGGGTCACCGAGCCGGTGGCCCACTTCCTCGACCCGATGGTGGTGGACATCCGCCCCGCGCCGGGGTCGTCCAACTACTACTTCCACCAGCTCTCCTCGGGCCAGTTGACATTCTGCATCTCCCCCGAGCCGCCGATCTGGGGCGAGGACCGGCGGGAGACGAGCACGTTCCTGCCGATGGTCGCCCGGCGGATGGTCGCGCTCATGCCGCGCCTCGCGAACCTACGCGTGCGGCGCACGTGGCGTGGCCTGTACCCGATGACCCCGGACGGCTCGCCGCTTGTGGGGTGGTCGCGCGAGGTCGCGGGCTACGCCGTGGCGATCGGGATGTGCGGCCAAGGGGTCATGCTCGGGCCAGGGCTGGGCGAGCTTCTGGCGCGGATGATTTCCTGTTCGCTCACCTCTGGGGACCAGGATGTCCTGGAGATCCTGTCCCCGTACCGCGAGTTCGCGGCCCAGGAGGCGCTCAAGTAGCTTCCCTTGCCGACCCCGGTTCTCGTGCTCGGTTGACGCACGTCTCAAGCCAAGGCCTGACCCTCGCCAGCGTTTCAGCTCCCTAACGGCTCGCGAGCCTCACGCAGATCGATTCTCGCCCTGATGCCATGCTGCTGCAGCAGGTGAAGCAGATGGTTTCCGCTCAAGAGCTGAAGGGGCTTGCCTCTAGCAAACTCGTATGCGTCGGGACCGTAGTCGGCAGTCGTGACGAGAATCCCCTTGTTCGCCCCCTCGTTGATGACAGCGCCGTATAGATCTCGGACTGCGGAGACGCTGACCGTGTTTGTGTATCGCTTCGCCTGGATGACGATCTTTCCGCCGCGGAGCGGATCTGGGTCAAAGACCACGGCGTCAATGCCTCCGTCACGGCTTGCACGTGTCACCTTGACGTCGCCTCCAGTCTTGCAGAACTCCATCTCGAACAACTCGCGTATCAGGTGTTCGAAATCCTCCCAATCCATCGCTGCGAGGTTCCGTCCTTCGTCCAGGCTCACGGCGACGTTATAGCCGTCAACGAATCTGGGATCCGATTTATCGAACTGGATCAGGGGCGCAACGGGGGTCAGGCTGTGTAGCTTGGCGCGGCCAACTCCCCGCAGTTTCCTGAAACAGGCCTTTGGATCCACTGCTGCTAAGTTGATGCGGAGGAACTCCTCCCGGCCGGTCTGAACGGAGAGAATGCAGGCCCGCGCCGGATGCCCACTGCTTGGATCGACAGACTCCACGATGCCATTGAATGCCACCGTATCGATCGCGCCTACTACATCTCCCTCGAACAGCTCGTGAATTGTCCGGAGGGCCACTTGGTAGAGGACGCTGTTATAGAAGCGATTCTTCTGTGATTCTGACATGTGCTTCTCCTCGAAGTCGCCGCGGGACTTGACGTACCGGACCGACACCAAAGTTGGGAGGGCAGTGGGTGCCGGCAGCTGATAATCGACAACTAAGAGGTTGGACTCCGCGACGAAGTCCAGCGACCATGTGCGTGGGAAGCAATCCGGATATGTAGAATTGCCCAGGACCATGTCGCAGTGATCGGAAACCGCGGCCGGGTCCTTCTCGAGGTAGCGTGTCTTCTTCGCCTCTATGGCCGAGTTGTGCTCTTGCTGGCTCCTTGCGAACTCAGCTGCATCTGCCTCCCACTGAGCCACACGTTTGGAGTGCTCACTCGTCAGTTCAGTGATAGCCTGCCGGTGGGCCGCGAGCGCAGCCTCGCCGTCCTGTTCCGCTCTGGCCTTTCGCCTCTGCCAGTCGGCATGCGCACCGCGGAATGAGGTCTCAGCCGCGGCGACCTTCCGTGTCGTTCGCTTTCGGAACAGTCTGTCGAGGACTCCAAGTCTGGGCACGAACGGTGGATCAGTCGGGCGCGGCTCTGGGGGAATAACGGGAGGAGCAGGCGGCGAGGGGAGTGCCGGCGGCGGCGGTCTCGGATGGGCATAGAGCGTCGTGTCACGCAGAGTCTCCCAGTCCACCGCATCGTTGATCGCGAGCGTGTGCGCGAGGAGTCCCTCCAGGCCAGCCAGTTCGGCCGATGCATCGGCGGTACGACGGTCCGCTTCCGCTTGACAGACCTGGACTTGGGCCTCGCGTCGTAACCGAGAGGCAACTCTAGTCCAGGCCTCGTCCCATGGGCTGGCCAGGGTGGCAGCCTTCTGCCGGACCACGTGCTCGCTGTCTCCGCGGACGAGTTGGTATCTCCGAAGCCCGTCGTGACGGAGCTCCAGCACGTAGCGCCGTAGACCGCGTGCAGTGTAGGTGACTTCGAAACGACCGAATTCCGTTTCCATGTCAGCTACTCCATGGCTACAGAACAACACAGGCAAGGAAGCGCGTCAGGTAGCCCCCGGTGACTGCCATGATAGCCGCCAGATTCTGGTCGTAAGGCCCCCCCGAGCGACCTAGCTGGTCCACACGCGGAGCATGTCGGCTCCAACTTGCCTCGTCCTCCGTGGCGTGTCCACTTCTTGAGACAGTTTAGCACACCAGCTTCCATCGGGGCTAGTACATCGAGCCCGGGTGGGCAGTCGGCATGGTCAGATCCCACGGTACCGCGCCTGTTTCGCTCGTTCCCTACGCCGAAGGCAGTGACCCTCGTTCGGTCCGAAGGGAGGCGTGTGCAGCGCGAGCACCCCCCGGGCGGATTCGACGATCCCCGGCAATGGGGTCGCCCTGGCCAACCCGGCCAGCGTCTGGCCAGCTCGACGGTTCGCCCTCGCGTCGTCAGCAGCCCGTGTGGGAAACCCGGGGCCGCGGACTTCGGGTACGCGGGCCTTCGGCTCACGGATTCCCGCTGTAGCTTTGTACGCACGGCGGAGTCCATGGCTCGTTTACCGCCGAGGTCGCAGAGGAACCCGAACGGCATGGGTTTGGGTGAACCCTAACCCCAGGATTCGCTCCGCGTTCTCGGCGTCCTCTGCGGTGAGTCTGTATCCAACCGCGGGGATCCAATCTTGTCCGCGTAGCCGAAGGCTCAGCGGGCTATTCACATACAGGCTGTCAGCGTCCCCGGAGCACCGCCTCCACGTCCCAGAGCAGCACCGTCCCGTCCCGCGACCCGGAGGCCAGCGTCCTCCCGTCCGGGGAGAACGCGACCGAGTTGACCCAGAACGTATGCCCGGCGAGGGTGCGGAGGAGCGCCCCCGTCGCCACGTCCCACAGCTTGATCGCATTGTCGTAGGACCAGGAGGCGAGGGTCGTCCCGTCCGGGGCGAACGCGACCGAGCCCCAAGGCCCAGTGAGGGTGCGGAGGACCGTCCCCGTCGCCACGTCCCACAGCTTGATCGTCCGGTCAGCCGACCCCAAGGCGAGGATCGTCCCGTCCGGGGCGAACGCGATCGAGCCACCAAGCCCAGGGAGGATGTGGAGGAGCGTCCCCGTCACCACGTCCCACAGCCTGACCGTCCGGTCCCACGACCCCCAGGCCGCCGAGGCGAGGGTCGTCCCGTCCGGGGCGAACGCGACCGAGTGGACCGAGTCCCCATGCCCAGTGAAGGTGCGGACCTCCACGCCCGTCGCCACGTCCCACAGCTTGATCGTCCGGTCCCGCGACCCCGAGGCGAGGACCGTCCCGTCCGGGGAGAACGCGACCGAGAAGACCGCGTGCCTATGCCCGGCGAGGGTACGGAGGAGCGTCCCCGTCGCCACGTCCCACAGCTTGACCGTCTCGTCAAACGACCCCGAGGCTAACGTCCCCCCGTCCGGGGAGAACGCGACCGAGCTGACCGGGCTCGTATGTCCGGCGAGGGCGCGGAGGCGCGTCCCCGTCGCCACGTCCCACAGCCTGACTGTCTCGTCCCATACCCCCGCCGTCGAGGCGAGGGTCCTCCCGTCGGGGGAGAACGCGACCGAGAGGACCGAGCCCGTATACCCGGCCAGGGTGCGGAGGACCGTCCCGGTGGCCATGTCCCACAGCTTGACCGTCTGGTCGCTCGACCCCGAGGCGAGCGTCCTCCCGTCCGGGGCGAACGCGACCGAGAGGACCGCGTGCGTATGCCCGGTGAGGGTGCGGCGGCGCCTCCCCGTTGCCACGTCCCACAGCTTGATCGCCTCGTCATCTGACCCCGAGGCAAGCATCGTCCCGTCGGGGGCGAACGCGACCGAGCTGACCCAGTCCGTATGGCCGGTGAGGGTGCGGAGGAGCGTCCCCGTCGCCGCGTCCCACAGCTTCACCGTCTCGTCCCGCGACCCCGCGGCCAGCGTCCTCCCGTCCGGGGCGAACGCGACCGAGCGGACCCAGTCCGTATGGCCGGTGAGGGTGCGGAGGAGCGTCCCCGTCGCCACGTCCCACAGCTTGATCGCCTCGTCATCTGACCCCGAGGCAAGCATCGTCCCGTCGGGGGCGAACGCGACCGAGCTGACCGGGTATCTATGCCCGGTGAGAGTGCGGACCTCCTCACCCGTCGCCGCGTCCCACAGCTTGACCGTCCGGTCTACCGACCCTGAGGCGAGGGTCCT
>CAYSZC010000087.1:0-5114 GCA_964435345.1 uncultured Thermotogaceae bacterium | reverse complement strand
GCAACTGGGCCGAGGCGCTCCTCCTCCCGATCCAGGAACAGCCTGTCCCCTTCCTGAAGGAGCGGGCCCACCGCGGCGAGGAGAGGGGCGAACCCAGCGTCCGCCCGCGGCGCTGCCCCAACCACCCCCACGGTGCTCACCGTCGTGCCCCCAGCCCAGGCAGGGCCAAACTGCCACAGGGAAACGGTTTTGCCCGGATGGATGGCAATCGCCGTTCGAACCCCGTCGCCCCCCCACGACCATTCTACGTCGCGGCCGATCCGTTCCCCTCCGACCGGGATTCGCTCCACCCATAACCCCGCTCCCTCCCATCGCCCACCCTTGTGCTCGGCAATGGCGAGCGTCTTCAGGCCAAACCGTGTTGGATCTGCTGCGCTAATGTCGTACTGAACGACGGTCGTAGTATGAGGAGCGCTGTACAGATGTGGGTAAAACCAGGCGAAAGCGGACGCGGCGAGCAGGAGCGAGCCTGCGAGCCAGGGTTTCCGGCCACGGGAGAGGGACGGGAGCCCGTACCCCAAGGCGAGCAGGTAGAGCACGGTTCCCCCGACGAGCAACAAGGCCGGTGGGCGGCGCGGCAGGTGCAGCCGCACGGCGTTGCGGAGGTCGTCGTCCCACAGGTGGGGGATCGCGGCCGGGACGGGCGCCCCCTCGACCGAGCCGCCTCCGAATGCGGTCCACGCTGCGAGCGCATCGCGGGCCTGGGCCGAGATGAAGGCTGCTCCCGCGACCTGAACGTGGGAAAACGGCCCGAGGAGGAGGGGGTCCTCGGGGAGGTCGTCCGGGGAGAGGAAGACAACTGGGCCCGCAGCGGGAAGCGCGGTCGGGGCGCCCACCACCGCCACGAGCTTCCCCGCGGCAAGACGCACGGGGAGCGTGGCGCGGACGACTTCTTTGCCGCCGACCTCGACGACGAGCGCCACGGGGTCCGATCCGACCTCGACCGGCCACGGGAACACGAACCGCGCGCGCCCTCCCGGCGCGAGGAGGAGCGGGGCCCGCAACCTCTGTTCGGCCTGGCCCCGCCAGCCGGACCCGACCCGCTGCTCGGCGCGCAGCGTCGCCGAGAGAGCGGAACCGGTTCCATTTTCCACCGTGATCGTGAGCGGGTTCACCTCGCCGACGACGGCCTGGCCCTGCCACCCTAGCTCTCCCCACACCCGGACTTGGGACAGCCCCACCGCGCCACAGGCAACCAGCCCGAGCAGCCCCACGGCAAGGAGCACACCTCCCCGCTGCCGACCGCAAGAAACCGGAAACCGGGAACTGGCCGACCGCTTCATTGGGGGAGTCCGTTCACCGCTTCCAGGGCGTCGGCGGACAGGACGTCGGCGTAGACCTGGGTCGTGCGAATCGAGGCATGCCCGAGCTGCTTCTGGACGAGGCGCAGGTTGAACTTCGAGGCGCGGTAGAGCATCGAGGCGTAGGTATGGCGGCAGGAGTGGATCGTGAACCGTGACGGGAGATCCGCGGCTCGGGCCTGGCGCTTGAACATCAGGTACACCGCCTGCCGGGACAGGCGGTGAGCTGGTGCATCGGTTGACCGGTTGACGGATGAGCGAGGCGATCGAAACAAGAGGTCGTCGGGGCCGATCGGCTCGCCGACGGTTGCCTTCCACTCGATGTACTCCCGGAGGTGATCGCGCAGGGCGTGGCCGATATCCACGCCGCGCTCCTTGCCGCCCTTCCCGTGCCGGACGATGATCGCCGAGTGTCCCTGGTCGAGGAGGAGGTCGCCCACGCGCAGGGCGACGATCTCCGACACGCGCAGCCCGGCGTCGAGGGCCACGTGGAGGATCGCCCAGTCCCGGACCGATCCCTTCTGCCCGTTCCTCCGGGCGGCCTCGGCCTCCCGTCGGGCGTGGGCCTTGAGCCGGCGTACCTGGTCCGGGGCGAGAAAGTCCTCCTGCGTCAGCTCGAGCGGCATCGTTCGCCCTCCCCTCGCGCCAGGGTGACTTTACACTTGGCGCGGCCCACTTTACATAAGGGCCGCCCGCCTGTCAAGTCGCGCCCCCAAGGGCGTTTTCACGAGGGGGAGATTTGACAAAAGGCCCCTTTTGTAAAGACGGGCCCGGAACGCCCGGCAAAGGCCCCGCATCGGGGCCGAGGGGTTCGTCCCGTCCCTCGGTCGGCGGAAGGCATTGACGGCCCGCTCAGTCGAGGGCATACCGCTCGATGATCTTCTTCTCCTCGCCCTGGATTTCCGCCGACACCTGGATGTGCTCGCGGAGCCCGGAGGTGGCGAGCTTCTCCTTGAGGAGGCTGTCGAGTTGGAAGATCCCGGCGGAGTTCGTCATCCGCACGTGGATGTGGACCGGCTTCTCCTTCCCCGGTTTGATCTCCACCTTGTCAATCGCCAGCGCCGATACGCTGTGGATCGTGGGCTTGCCCACCTGGAACGGAATCCGCGCCCGGCCCTTCTCCATGTCCAGGGCGTCGGCCACCTTGAGGATCCCGCCCTCCACCGTGAGCGGGTGGACCTCTGCCCGGTGGGCCCAGATCGCGTGCAGCGCCTCGGCGATGATCACGGTCTTCGTCGGCTCCTCGTAGATCCCCGCGAGAAGGTCCTCAAGCAAGCCCGGGGCGAGGATCATCGAGAACAGCTCATGGTCTTCACGGTGTACGGCGTGCCCCACGTCGTGGAGCGCCGCCCCGAGGAGCACCACCACCTGCGCGTCCTCGTAGGCCAGGCCGTGGTCCGTCACCCCGAGTTTGACCCCGGCCTGATGGAGGAGGTCGAGCAGGCGCAACGCGATCCGCATCACGATCCGGACATGGGTCGGGCCGTGGTCGTTGATCCCCAGGCGGTCGATCGCCGTGATGTTCGAGCACGCGGAAAGCGCGCGCATCCGCGGCGAGCAGGCGATCGCCGCCTTCGCTTGGGAAAGCTTCGTCGGTTGGGTCATGGCTGGGATTGTCGTCATCTCCACCGTTCCCACCACCCCGCTTGTCCCGCGGTGCGGGCAACGAGCGCTTCCAGGGCGGCCACGCGCTGCGACAGCTCGCGCACCTCCGCCGCCAAGTGCCCGACCAACGCTTCCCACCCCGTCTCGGGACGCTCGTTCGGTTTCACTTGGTCTGGGGCGAAAGTGGACGATACGGCTGTGATCTCTTTCTCGACCCTTTCATGCCTGTAGCGCAAGATGTTGGCCGCATCGGTCAGGGTATGCCCGGTTTCGCACAAGGATTGGAGGTCTTGCAGGACGCCCAACCCGTCCGCTGTGACGAGGATCTGGTTGTTCGGGCCGCGGCGCAGGGTCGCCACGAGGAGGTCCCGCACCGCTTCGATGCGGTTCCGGACCTGGTTTTCGGTCGAAAGCCCGAGGAGCTGCACTAGCTCGGGCACGGTGTGCATCGGATTCGCCTCCTTTGATGCTGTTTGAGGCAAAGGTAGCGCAAGCGGGCGGGCGTGGCAAGCCGCGGGCGCGGGAAGTAGCCTTGGGCTGCGATGCGCATCCGGCGACTGGACGAGGCGGTGATCCGCAAGATCGCGGCCGGGGAAGTGGTGGACCGCCCCGGCTCGGTGGCCAAGGAGCTCGTGGAAAACGCGCTCGATGCCGGCGCCGGGCGGATCGCGGTCGAAATCGAGGCCGGCGGGATCGCCCTCCTCCGCGTGACCGACGACGGGCAGGGGATGGCCCCGGACGAGATGCGCCTGGCGATCGAGCGCCACACCACGAGCAAGCTCGCGACCGAGGAGGACCTGCGCCACATCCGAACGCTGGGCTTCCGCGGGGAGGCCCTGGCCGCGATCTGCGCCGTCTCCCGGGTGACCCTCATCTCCCGGCCGCTGGGCGCCGAGGAGGGTCACGAGCTTCGCGTGGAGGGTGGGGTAGAGACAGCGGACCGACCGGCGGCCCGCCCCGTCGGCACCACGGTCGAGGTGCGGGACCTCTTCTGGAACGTGCCGGCCCGACGCCAGTTCCTCGATTCCCCGCCCACCGAGGCCCGGCACCTCCTCTCGACCCTGCGTCGGATCGTGCTCGCCCATCCCCGGGTCGCGTTCGCGGTGCGGTCCGAGGGCCGCGACGTGCTCGACGTGCCGACAGCCGGAGACCCCCTCGGGCGGATCGGCCAGGTGTACGGGCGGGAGTTCGCGGCGCGACTGATCCCGGTGGAAATGGAGGCGCCCGGGTTTCGGTTGCGGGCCTGGTTCGGCCCCCCGGAACTGGCCCGTCCGACCCGGGTGGACCAACACCTGTTCCTGTCTGGGCGCTCGGTGCGGCCCGGCGTGCTCGCGCTCGGCATCGCCCAGTCCTACGGCCGGTACCTCCCGCGGGGGCAGCACGCGGCGTTCTTCCTCCACCTCGACGTGGACCCGGAGCTGGTGGACGTGAACGTGCACCCGCGGAAGGAAGAGGTTCGGTTCCGGTCCGACCGCGTGGTGATGGACCTCCTCCGGCGGGCCGCGCTCCGCGCCCTCGGCGGGCAGGTGCTGACGGTGGGGACGATGCCCGAAGCGCCGGCCCCGTGGTCCCCCGCCGCGCCTCCGCGTCCCACGATCGAGGGGGAACTGCTTCCCACGGCGGCGCCCCTCCTCCCTGCCGCGCGTGCGTGGCGGGTGGTGGGGCAGATCCAGGCGAGCTATGTCCTCGTCGAGGGCGCGGACGGCCTGGAGATCGTGGACCAGCACGCCGCCCACGAGCGGGTCCTGTTCGAGCGGAACCGGGATAGCGCCGGCCTCCCGGCCCAGGAGTTCCTCGTCCCGGTACAGCTCGAGGTCCCGTTCGACCGCGCCGAGGCGTTGCGCAAGGCGATCCCGACCCTCCAGATCATCGGGGTGCACCTCGAGCCGTTCGGGGAGCGGGCGTTCCTCCTCCGCGGCTGGCCGGCGCCGCTCGCCGATCGGCAGTCACGTCTGGGGTTCCACGAACCGATCGGCGCGGTGGCGGAGCGGCTGCTTGCGGGCGAGCCGCCCCTCGTCGAACTGTGGCGGGAGGTGGCGTGCGCCGCAGCGATCCGGGCCGGGGAACATCTCTCCCGCGAGGAGCTGGAGGCCCTGATTGGTGATTGGAAGGCAACGCAGGAGCCGGCCCGCTGTCCCCACGGCCGGCCAGTGGCGATCCGCCTTTCGTGGGACGACCTCGCCCACAAGCTCGGGCGATGAAGTCCTG
>CAYSZC010000086.1:0-5210 GCA_964435345.1 uncultured Thermotogaceae bacterium | reverse complement strand
ACGGTAACGGTGAGGGCCTCCTCTTGGGGAGAGGGCGCCTGCTCGTGTCCCTCCACGGGAATCGGGTCGCCGTGGGCAAGCATGGACTCAAGGTAAGCCGCGGCGGCTTCCCGGATGTTGGCCAACGCCTCGTCGCGGGTGGCTCCCCAGGTGTGGCAACCGCGGAGGGCGGGGCAGTAGGCGTGGAACCCACCTTCATCCGGTTCCAGAACTACACGAATGCGAAACGTCATGGGTGCAATCCCCTCCGGTGAAGTATAGCAGTCCATCCCCGAAGTGGACGGATGTCTGATGGGTCAGCGCGGGACTCTACCGGCCCACTTTGAGGCAGACCCTGCACCTGCCGAGGTGAGGGTCGAGAGCCATGTCTGTGGGCAAAGCCAGGAACTGGGCGTGCTATCCTTCCCCGGGTGTGGCTCGGCACGAAGACGTGGTGATCGAACCGGTCCGCGATGGCGCGGGCTGCCACTCCCGCGAGCGGACGCAGCCTCAGCGGGGGTTCACGTACGATGAGCCGTGCTGCGCCGTGTTAGGCTGGACCTGAGAAGGAGGCCGATTCCTTGGCGCAGGTGGATCACATGGAGCTTGCCGTTCGTCCGCTAACGCCCGACTTGTGGCCCGCTCTCGAGGACCTGTTTGGCCCTCGCGGCGCTTGTAACGGTTGCTGGTGCATGCACTGGCGCATAGGCAGCGCCTACCACAAGAGGCCCCGTGACATGAACAAGGCCGAGTTTCGGCGGATCGTGGAGCAGGGTCCGCCGCCAGGTCTCCTCGCTTTTGATGGAGATCTTGCCGTGGGCTGGTGCCAGCTCACGCCCCGGGACGCTCTGCCGTGGCTCGAACACGACTGGCGCTTTAAGCGGGTTGACGACCTTCCTGTGTGGTGCCTGTCGTGCTTCTACGTGCGCAGGTCTCATCGCCGGCGGGGGATCACCTCGGCCCTCATCCGCGAGGCGGTGAAGGTGGCCAGACAGGCGGGCGCGCCGGCCCTCGAAGGGTATCCCCGGGACAACACCGAGGAGGCCCCGAACTACGCATTCACCGGGTACGCCTCGACCTTCGCGCGAGCCGGGTTCAGGATCGTGGCGGCACACACCCCGTCTCGCCCGATCATGCGTCACGATCTGAAATCGCTCCGCCCGTGAGTCGTCGCCGCCCGACCCCTCGCGGCCGATGGACCTGGGTATCCCGCGGAAAGGGAAGGGCGCATTGCCTGCCAGGATGTACGACGTTGACAGCACCGATGCCCGACCCGCCGGGCTCCCAGGCTCGATGGCGTCGGGCGCGACGATAGCCAGTCATCGGACAAGAGTGAGACGGCAGGGTAACAGCGTGTCCTGCCGTGAGGCCCCGGCTGCCGTGCCTACCCACTTCGGCGGCCTCTGACGGCGACCACCTGTGGGCGCCCCTTGCCCTCAGCAGGGATGGCTCGGATGCGCCTTGAATCAGTGAGGGAGGGAGCTGGGCGTGCTATACTTCCCCGCGCATGGAACTGCGCGAAGATGTGGTGATCGAACCGGTCCGCGACGGCGCGGGCTATCGGGCCTGCGAGCGGCTGCAGAAGGAAGTGTGGGGGTTCAACGACATCGCGGTGATCCCGGATCACCTCATCCACATGGTGACGAGCGCTGGCGGGCTCCTCCTCGGGGCGTTCGATGGGATCGGCCCGGGACGGGAGATGGTCGGGTTCACGCTGTCCGTGGTCGGCCTGCTCGATGGGAATACGCTCCGCCACCACTCGCTCATGGCCGCGGTCACGCCGGCCTGGCAGGACCACGGGGTCGGGTACAAGCTGAAGTGCGGCCAGCGGGACCACGTGCTCGCCCAGGGGATCACGGCCATCACCTGGACGTTCGATCCGCTCGAATCCCGAAACGCCCACTTCAACCTGAACAAGCTCGGCGTGGTGGTCGCTCAGTACATCCCCAACTACTTCGGCGAGCTCCGCGACGCGCGCAATCGCGGCGTTGACACGGACCGGTTCCTGTGCCAGTGGCGCCTCGATTCGCCCCGGGTGAAGAGTTACCTCGGCGGCGGCAAGCCGCCGGCCCTCGTCCTCGGGGACGTGGAGACGATCAACCGTACCCAGCGCATGCCAACTGGGTTCCGCGCGCCGGCGGGGGTCCGACCCGACCTGCGGGCCCCCAACCTGTTGTTCGAGATCCCGTCCGACCTTCAGGCGCTACGCAAGGCCGACCTCGATCTGGCCCGGGAGTGGCGCCTCGAGGCCCGGCGCGCCTTGTCCACGTACATGGACGAGGGGTACCTCGTCACCTCGCTCTTCCGGGAGGGCGACCGGAGCTTCCTTGTCTTGGAGCGATCGCCCCTCGCCAAGGTTCTGGAGCGGCCGTGATCCGCATCGAACGGGCCGCGCTCCACCTCGTGGACATGCCCCTCGTCTCCCCGTTCGTGACGAGTTTTGGCGAGGAACGGGTGCGACAGGCGCTCCTCCTCGCGCTGACCGCGGATGGGAGCATCGGGTGGGGGGAGTGCGTGGCCAGTTCCGGACCGTGGTACTCCTCGGAGACGGTGGAAACAGCCCGGCACGTGATCGCGGAGTTCGCGCTCCCCCTCGTCCGCGGCCGCGAGCTGGCCCATCCGCGGGAGCTCGCGCCCCTGCTTGCCCCGATCCGCGGGCACCCGATGGCCAAGGCCGCTGTGGAAGCGGCGCTGTGGGACCTCTACGCCCAGCAAGAGAGGAAATCCCTGGCCGAGGTGTTGGGGGCGACGCGCAAGCACGTCCCGGCCGGGGTCAGCGTGGGTATCCAACCCGACATCGCGACCCTCGTGCGCCGCGTGGAAGCGTACGTGGACCAGGGCTACCAGCGGGTGAAGCTCAAGGTCAAGCCGGGATGGGACGTCGAACCGGTGGCCGCGGTGCGGGAGAGGTTCCCGAACCTGCCCCTGTCGGTGGACGCCAACGCCGCCTACACGCTCGGTGACGCCGACCACCTGCGGACCCTCGATCGGTTTGGGCTTCTCATGGTGGAGCAACCCCTTGACCACGACGACCTCGTCGGCCACGCCCGACTTGCCGAGACGCTGGAAACCCCGCTCTGTCTGGACGAGTCCATCTCCTCGCCCCACCGGGCGTGGGAGGCCCTCGAACTCGGGGCGTGCCGGATCATCAACGTCAAGCAGGGGCGGATCGGAGGGCTGTCCGCGGCCCTGGAGGTGCACGAGCTGGCGCGAGAGCGAGACGTGCCCCTGTGGTGCGGGGGGATGCTGGAAACCGGGGTCGGACGGGCCTTGAACGCGGCGTTGGCCGCACTCCCCGGGTTCACCCTGCCCCACGACATCTCCGCCACGGACCGCTACTACCACGAGGACGTCGCCGTGCCTCCGTTCTATCTCGAGCGCGGGTTCATCCGCGTGCCCCAGGCGCCGGGTCTGGGGGTAGAGGTAGACCTGGAACGTCTTCACCGGTTCGCCACGGCCGCTTGGGCGTGGCGCCTGTAGGAGGAAGCAAATGAGGAAAGCGGAGCTGGCGAAGCTGATGGACCACACCGTGCTCGGGCCGGAGATAGACCGGGCGGCCGTGGAGCAGGCCTGCGAGGAGGCCGTTCGCCACCGGTTCTGCGCGGTGTGCATTCCGCCCGGCTACGTCGCCTTGGCCCGGTCTCTCCTGCGGGACAAGGGGGTTCGGGTGTGTACGGTGGTGGGGTTCCCCCACGGCCAGCACAAGCCAGAGATCAAGTCCCACGAGGCCAAGGCCGCGGTGGACGATGGCGCGGACGAGGTGGACATGGTGGTGAACGTCGCCGCTCTCAAAGACGGCGACTACCCCCACGTGATCGTGGACATCCGCGCGGTGCGGGAGGCGGTCGCCAAGTCGCCCCGTCCGATCGTCCTCAAGGTGATCCTGGAGTGCTGCCTCCTCTCCGACGAGCAGAAGGTGGCCGGGGCGATCCTCGCCAAGGCCGCCGGGGCCGACTTCGTCAAGACTTCCACTGGATTCAGCACCGGCGGCGCCACTCCTGAAGACGTGGCCCTCCTCCGGCGCACGGTGGGGAGCACGTTGGGGGTCAAGGCGTCGGGCGGGATCCGCGACTACGAGACGGCCCTGCGCATGGCCCGAGCGGGCGCCAACCGCATCGGGGCCTCGAAGAGCGTTCAGATCCTGGCCGGGGCCCCCGACTGACCCGTGGCCCAACTCGCCCGGGACCGGGGCATCGTCCTCCGCACCCAGGACTACGCCGAAACCGACCGGATCGCGGTCCTCCTCACCCCGCGGGGCCGGCTCGACGTGCTGGCGAAGGGCGCCCGCCGTCTGGAGCGGTCAACCGGGGCCGTGCTCGACCCGTTGCACGTGGTGGACGTGATCCACTACCGCCGCCGCGGTCTCCATCTCCTCAAGGAAGCGAGCATCGTTCGAACGTTCCCCCACGTCCGCGGGGACATCGAGCGGGCGACGGCGGCTTTGAAGGCGATGAACTGGGCGTTGGCCCTCGTCCCCACCGGCGCGCCCGATGACCGGCCCTATGCCCTGACCTTGGAGTTCCTCGCTGCCCTTGACGAGGGATTGGCGCCCAGGGTTTTTGCCTTGGCACATGCGCTGCGGCTCCTCGCTGCTGCCGGGCACGCCCCGTGCCTCGGCGGCTGCGTGCGCTGCCGAGGAACAGAAGAACTGACCTGGTGTTCGGAGCGGGGAGGGCTCCTCTGTCGGCGGTGCGGCGGCAGCGGCGAACTCGTGCCGCCTCGCCTGTGGCGTTCCCTCAACGCCCTGGCCCGCTTGCCCGTGACCGCCCTGGCCCGCCTGCAAGTGAACGATGAGGACCTGGCGAACGGGGCCGCGCTCATGCACGCGTTCCGCGACGCTCAACTCGCCCGGTAGCCCCCCTCGTCCCGACCCGCTATAGTCCCCGCTATGGAATGCCGAATTGTGGCGTGCGAACGAGTTGTGTTCGCCGGAGCGGCCACGAGCGTGTACGCGCGGAGCCACGACGGGTGGTTCGGGGTCCTGCCCGGCCACGCCCCGGCCGTGTTCGCCCTGGCCGAGGCCCCGATCCGGGTGACCACGGCCGGCGGGACCGTCTCGTTCCTCGTTCAAGGCGGGACCCTGTACGTGGGCCCCGGCGGCGTCACGGTCCTCGCCGAGAGCGCAGCCCCCTCCCCCTAGCAGCCTGTGTGCCAGTAGCCCGCTGAGCCTTCGGCTTACCTGTCTGCCGACAGGCAGGCGCGGACAAGATCGGATCCCCGCGGTTGGATAC
>CAYSZC010000085.1:0-5323 GCA_964435345.1 uncultured Thermotogaceae bacterium | reverse complement strand
CCGGCTCGGTTCTTCTTCGTATGCTTCGTGTCCTTTGTGGTGGCATGCTGCCAATTCCGCGTTTTGAAACGGCTTCTATGCTGCTGGACCTCGACATGGCGGACCGCGCGATGACGGTTCGTAAATCGTCGCTGGCTGATCTACAGCGAAAAGCCCTCGCCAAGGTAAGCGAGGCGCGCCTTGGGATCGGCGAGGACCTCGTCCGAGGTGCCGGCGCAGAGGAGCTGGCCGTGGTGAATGAGGTAGGCGCGGTCCGTGAGCCGGAGCGTGTCGCGCACGTTGTGGTCGCACACGGCGATCCCGATTCCCGACCCCGCGAGGCGTCGCAGGAGCCCGCCGAGCTCGGCCACGGTGAGGGGATCCACGCCGGAAAAGGGCTCGTCGAGGAGGAGGAACGCCGGCTGGGCCACGAGCGCTCTCGCTACCTCGACCTTTCGTCGCTCCCCCGCCGAGAGCTTCCCTACCGGACGACCGAGCAAGTCGGTCAGCCCGAGTTCGTGCACCAACCCGTCCACTTGCCCATTCCACCGCAAGCGCAGGCCCTCCAAGGCCAGCCGTAGGTTTCCCTTCACCGTGGCCCTCAGGAACACCGACGGTTCCTGAGGCAGGTAGTGGACCCCACTCCGCGCCCGGCGGAAGAACGGCCACCGCGTGATCTCGCGCCCGTCGAGCCGCACGGATCCGGCAGTGGGCTGAAGGAACCCGGCGAGGAGATAGAAGCTGGTGGTCTTCCCCGCTCCGTTCGGGCCGAGCAGGCCCGTCACCTCTCCGGACTGAAACGAGATCGTGAGGCCGTCCACGGCGCGGCGACGGCCAAACGAGCGGACGAGATCTAGTCCCTCAAGGAGCCTGGGCAAGGTGGGCCTCCGTCACCCGCAGCCGTCCGTCCCGAGGCCATGCCGTGAGCTCCTTCCCGACCAACGTCACGCCGTGGCCGGTCGCCGTCACCTCTCCAGCCGTGAGCACATCCTGAGCCAGGTCGTATCGGCCCGCGGCGAACTGAAGGCGCCAGCCCTCGAAGGTGACTTCCGCACCCCAAAGCTCGACCTCCTCCCCGAGCCGCCAGCGCGCCTCTGTCGCGGAAAGGGCAACGCCCCGTCCCTCGGCCGTGAGTCCCACGAGCACGAGCCCCCCCTCCCACCGCGCCTCGCGGCAGGTGAACGAGAACCCCTCGCCCTCTCCGACAACCAGTTCACCGGTAACTGGTTCACCGGTTATCAGGGTCCACTCCCGCCCGAAGCGGTCGGCCCGGATCTGCGGGGCGCGGAGGACCACAAGGGGGGCGCCATTGTGGTACAGAGAGACCTGAACTGCTTCCCCCTCCCAGCCGTCCCGGGTCCGCACGAGCCGCTCCATCCGCACTTCCCATTTCGGGCGCCCGGCCTCGTCGTACACGGTCAACCAGGGGGCCGTGGCCTCGACCGACTGGCCCATGGCCGGGCTCGCCACAATCAGGAGCAGGGCTAGGACGATAAGCATGCTTGGACAAACCCCAGGAACAGCGGGTGCGGGGACAGGGGACGGGACCGGAACTCCGGATGGTACTGCACCCCCACGTACCACGGATGATCCGCCGCCTCCACCGCCTCGACGAGCCTCCCGTCCGGGGATATCGCGGACGGCCGGAGGCCGGCCGCGGAGAACGCCTCGACGTAGCGGGGGTTGAACTCGTACCGGTGCCGATGGCGTTCGCCGACCTCCCCAGCGTCGTACATCCGGTGGAGGAGGGTCCCGGGGACCACTGTCGCTGGGTACTCCCCGAGGCGCATTGTCCCCCCCTTGGCGGTGACCCCGCCCTGCTCGGGCAGAAGGTCAATCACCGGGTACGGCGTTCCCGGATCGAACTCCGTGGAGTTCGCCCTCTCCCACCCCAGGGCCTCCCGGGCGAACGCGATGGTCGCCACCTGCATCCCCAGGCAAATCCCGAAGTAGGGCACCCCGGTCCGCCGGGCCTGCCCCGCGGCGATGACCTTGCCCTCGACCCCTCGTTCCCCAAACCCGCCGGGGACGAGGACCCCGTCGAACCCGGCCAGAGCCCGTTCTCGTTCCCGCTCCACGTGGGCCGACGGAACCCAACCGATCTCCACCCGCGCCCCCAGCGCCGCCCCGGCGTGGTGCAGGGCCTCGAGGATCGAGATGTAGGCGTCGTGCAGCTCCACGTACTTCCCCACGATCCCGATTCGCACGGTTCTCTCGGGTTCACCGAGGCGCCCCACGAACCTCTCCCAGGCCGAGAGATCCCCCTCCCCGACCGCCAGGTCAAGCCGGGCGAGAAGTTTCGCGTCGAGGCCTTCCTCGCGCATCGCCAGGGGCACGCCGTAGATCGTGGCCAGGTCGCGGCCCGCGATCACGTGCCCGCGGGGAACGTCGCAGAACAGGGCGATCTTCTCCCGGAGGTTCGCCGGGATTTCCACCGGGCAGCGGGCGACCACGAAGTCGGGCTGAATCCCCGCCGTGCGGAGCTCTCTCACCGAATGCTGGGTGGGCTTCGTCTTCAGCTCGCCGGTGGTGGAGAGGATCGGGAGGTAGCTCAGGTGGACCACGGCCACGTCCGACCGCGGGAGGTCGTCGCGCATCTGCCGGATCGCCTCGAGGTAGGGCAGGCCCTCGATGTCCCCCACCGTGCCCCCCACCTCCACCACCACCACCTCGGCCCCGCTCGCGTCCACGGCGTTGCGGATCCGGCGCTTGATCTCGTCCGTGATGTGGGGGATGACCTGCACCGTATGCCCGAGGTAGTCCCCGTGCCGCTCCCGGGCGATCACGTCGCGGTACACCCGGCCGGTGGTGAGGTAGTTGGGCTTCCCGAGGTCCTGGCCGAGGAACCGTTCGTAGTGGCCGATGTCGAGGTCCGTCTCCAGGCCGTCCTTCGTCACGAACACCTCGCCGTGCTCGTACGGGTTCATCGTCCCCGCGTCCACGTTCAGGTAAGGATCCATCTTCTGGAGGGTCACCCGCACCCCGCGGGCTTGGAGCAGGCATCCCAGGGACGCGGTGAGCACGCCCTTCCCCAGGCCGGAGACGACGCCGCCGGTGACGAACACGTACTTGGGCACGAGGGCCTATTTTAGCCGCAGGCCGAGCGTGGCGCCGCTGCGCGGTTGCGCTCCTCCGACCTCTCGCTATAATGCTAAGCTGGAGCGTGATGGGATGGAAATCATCAAAACGGTTCTCCAGATCGTGTTCGTCCTCAACAGCCTCGCCTTGATCGGCCTCGTCCTCCTCCAGATGTCCGAGCACGCCTCGATGGGCGGCGCATTCGGGTCGGGGATGTCCGGGACCGTGTTTGGCCGGGACGTGACCCGCGACCCGAAGAAGCTCGCCACCGGGATCCTCGGCGGAGGGTTCCTCGTCCTCGGCCTTCTCATCGCCATCCTATAGCGAGCGCCCCGTGCCCCTCGTCGAACTCCGCGACCTCAAGACCTTCTTCTACACCGAAGACGGCGTGGTCAAGGCGGTGGACGGCGTCTCGTTCACCATCGAACCCGAGCGGACCCTGGGGGTGGTGGGGGAGTCGGGGTGCGGGAAGAGCGTGACGGCCCTGTCCATCATGGGGCTCGTCCCGATACCTCCGGGGAAGATCGCCGGAGGGCAAATCCTGTTCCGCCAGAATGGCAAGCAAGTTGACCTCACCGCGCTCAACCCCAAGGGGAAGGGATACCGCTCGATCCGGGGCAAGGAGATGGCGATGATCTTCCAGGAGCCGATGACCTCCTTGAACCCCGTGTTCACCGTGGGCTACCAGATCATGGAGGCGGTCCGGCTCCACCAGAAGGCGCGGAAGAAGCAGGCCCGGACCCAGGCGATCGAGATGCTCCGCCAGGTAGGGATTCCCCTCCCGGAGCAGCGCGTGAACGAGTACCCCCACCAACTCTCCGGGGGGATGCGCCAGCGGGCGATGATCGCGATGGCCCTGTCGTGCAACCCGTCTCTCCTCATCGCCGACGAACCGACCACCGCCCTCGACGTGACGATCCAGGCCCAGGTCCTCGACCTGATGCGGGACATCCAGCAGCAGTTCAACATGGCGATCATGTTCATCACCCACAACCTGGGCGTGGTGGCGGAGATGTGCCAGGAAGTGGTGGTGATGTACCTCGGCAAGGTCGTCGAGCACGCCCCGGTCGGCCCCCTGTACCACGACCCCAAGCACCCGTACACCCAGGGGCTCCTCCACTCGATCCCATCGCTGGCGACGCGGAAGAAGCGGCTGGAACCGATCACGGGCGTTGTGCCCGACCCTCTCGACGCCCCGCCGGGCTGTCCGTTCAACCCGCGGTGTCCACACGTGATGGAGGTCTGCGCCCGGGAGATGCCCCCCCTGCGCGAGGTGACCCCGGGGCACGAGGCCGCGTGTTGGCTCTACCCGAAGGAGACGGCATGACCGCCGAGACGCGTTTGGGGGATGGAGAGCTGCTCCGGGTCGAGGGCTTGAAGAAGTACTTCCCCGTCCGGAAAGGGGTGTTCCGGCGCACGGCGGGGTGGGTCAAGGCCGTGGACGACGTGGACCTCTTCATCCGCCAGGGGGAGACCCTCGGGCTCGTCGGGGAATCGGGATGCGGCAAGACCACGTGCAGCCGGGCGATCCTCCGCTTGATCGAGCCCACCGCGGGCCAGGTCTGGTTCCGCTCCAAGCGCCTGGAGAGAGAGCTCAACGTGGCCACGACCAACCGCCGCGTCCTGAAGCTCCTCCGCCGGGAGATGCAGATCATCTTCCAGGACCCGTACTCGTCCCTGAACCCGCGGATGACGGTGGGGGCGATCGTCGGGGAGCCCCTCATCGTGCACCGGGTGGCGCGGGGGCGAGAGGTGCGGGAGCGGGTGGCCAAGCTCCTCGACGCGGTCGGCCTCAAGCCCGAGCACATGCGGCGCTACCCCCACGAGTTCTCCGGCGGCCAGCGCCAGCGGATCGGGATCGCGCGGGCCCTCGCCCTCGACCCCCAGCTCGTGGTGTGCGACGAGCCGGTGTCGGCGCTTGACGTCTCGATTCAGGCCCAGGTGTTGAACCTCCTCGAGGACCTCCAGGACCAGTTTGGGCTCACCTACCTGTTCGTGGCCCACGACCTGTCCGTGGTCAAGCACATCGCGGACCGGGTGGCGGTGATGTACCTCGGGGTGATCGTGGAACTCATGGCCACGGAGACCATCTTCGCCCGCCCGTTGCACCCCTACACCGAGGCCCTCCTGTCCGCTGTTCCCGTGCCGAACCCAAGCTACGAGGCGGATCGGATCCTCCTCCAAGGGGACGTGCCGAGCCCGGTGAACCCGCCCCACGGGTGCCGGTTCCACCCCCGCTGCACGTACGCCAAGGAGATCTGCTCCC
>CAYSZC010000084.1:0-5325 GCA_964435345.1 uncultured Thermotogaceae bacterium | reverse complement strand
GGGCTTCGAGACGCAGCGCCTGTTTCGCGCGCAGGAACCCTCAGCACTGAGAGGACGAGGCCCCGCTGTCGGGGCCTCGTCAGGAATCCCTTCATTCGAGGATGGTAGGGAAGCGGGCTAAGCATCCTACGCACGGCTACTATCCCGAAACCGGGTCGAGCTCGCGCGCAGTTCCCGTGGAGAAGCCGTGGATTGCTGAATAAGGAGAACCGAACGCTCACCACGCTAGCTCATCGCCAGGCAGGCGGAAGGAGTCCGATACTCTTGAGCCAGAATCCCCCACCTGGCATGCTCCTCTGGTCGGGGCGACTGGATTTGAACCAGCGGCCCCCTGCTCCCAAAGCAGGTGCGCTTCCGAGCTGCGCCACGCCCCGATTATGACGGTAAAGCTGTCGCCAACCGAACTCTACCGCGATAGCTCCTGCCGTCAAGGCCGTCTCGCCCTCGCCCAAGGCCGTCGCCTTGTCCCGGCCCGCATCGGCCCGTACGCTTGGCAGACATGATCCCCAAGCTGTTTGTGGGACCCGGGGCACGGACCGCGGCGCTCGCTCAGGCCGCGTCTCACCTCGGACGGGCGCCCGAAGGGCATCCGGATGTCCGCCTCGTGATCCCCGACAAGGGAGAGGTGGGAATAGACCGGATCCGCGAGGTCATCCTGTGGGCTCGCTACGGCCCGGTCCAGGCGCCCCACAAGGTGGCCGTCATCGGCCCGGCGGAACGTCTGACCCACGAGGCCGCGAACGCCATGCTGAAGCTCCTGGAGGAGATACCGGCGCACCTCGTGGCCGTCCTGTTCGCGGAGGCGCTCGATCGGGTGCTCCCCACCGTGCGTTCCCGGTCCGCCTTGGTGTGGTGCATGAGCGCGACCGAACAGGTACAGGCTGTGCTCCGCGAGACGGGCTACAGCGGGGAGGAGATCGCGTTCATCTCGTCGCTCCTCGACGAACGGGTGGACGAGGTGGCGGCGTTCCAGACCACGCGCCGGGCGCCGCTCACGGAGTGGCAGGAGGCGACAATCGAGGCCCGCGACCTCTCTCTCATCGAACTGGCGACGAGGCTCGCCGCGCACTCCGAGGAACCGCTGCGGCGTCGTGCATACGGGCAGCACCTGGCCCAGGCCCTCTCGCAAGCCGGCGCCGACGAGATCGTCGGGGCGATGGAACGTCTGGCTCAGGGCGGGGCAATCGCCGTCTCGGCGTTCCTGGGGGAACTCGCCTGGTTCTTGGTGAACGAGGCCGCCACGGCGTGGCCCGACCTTCCTCCCGGCGTCCGCTTCGCGTGGGCCCGCAAGGCCTCGCTCGCCCGCGGGGAGGTCGAGGACAACGCCAACCCGCGGCTCCTGGCGGAGGTGGTGGCGCTATGGCCGCGGAGAAGCTAGGGGCTCTCGTGCGCCGGGTCGGATCCCTGTGCGACATCCACCTCGCGGCATGGAAGGGAACGGTGGGCAATCCCGGCCAGCTCTGGGTGGAGGAAGAAGGGCGAACCCAATGGCTCGCCAAGATCCTAAAGTCCCCGATTCACAAACCCGGAGATCTCCAGGCGCACCTCGTTCGCCCGGCGTCGGCCACGGACATGGCCACCTACCGCACCCGCACCGCGGAAGCGGAGGAACTGCGCCGCTCGGCCCAGGAGCAGGCCGCCAGCCTCCCCATGCGGTTCTTGGGGGCAGAGCTTGACTTGGACCGAACCTTCCTGCGTCTGTACTTCACCGCCCCCAACCGGGTGGACTTCCGGGAACTCCTCCGCGAGCTGGGGACCACGCTCAAGATGCGGATCGAGCTCCGCCAGGTCGGCCCGCGCGATGCGGCCCGAATCCTGGGGGAGGTGGGCCCGTGCGGCCGCCCGTTGTGCTGCCGGACGTTCCTCCAAAAGCTCCGTCCGGTTCCCCTGGAGCTCGCGTTCGAGCAGCAGCTTTTCTTGAGCCCAGAGCGGCTCACCGGGGCCTGTGGCCGGTTGATGTGCTGCCTAGCCTACGAGCACGAGCAGTACCGGGATGCCCTGGAGGGGCTCCCCAAGCTCGGCGACAAGATCGAGGTGGACGGGCTCTCCGGCAAGGTCGTGGCGCACAACGTGTTCCGGGGAACGGTCACCGTGCAGTGGGCCGACGGGACACGGGGCGAGGTGCACGGCCAACGCTTCCGCAACGGGCTCGGGCCCGAGGAGGGCTGACGAGCCCGCGCGGTTCACGGGGCGACGTGTAGCCCGTCGGGCAGCATCTCCAGCATGTAGAAGGCCGTCCCGTCGCTCGGCGACGTCCCCCCCAGCAGGAGATCCCCTTGCCCGTACAGCCAGATCTCCCGCTCCCCCAACCGGACGCGGTGCCGCTCCACGGGGAGCGTCCGCCCCCGCACGAGAAGGCCCGCCGGTTCCGCCGGCGATCCAGACAGGGAAGCGGTCGCGCGTGCGCTGGCGAGAAGGGCGGTGGCCTGCACGGGCGCGCGGGCCCGCGCCTGGAGGAGACGGTACGCCGCGTGCCAGGGTCCGACGGTGTCTACTCCGAGGACGACGAACGGCGGGCTGCCCACGAGCGTCGTCGAACGCCGGGTCCACCCCGCCCCGACCACGACCGTCGGCTTGCCGTCCGCGACGTGAACCGCGACTCGTTCCTTACCGGCCTCGACGTAGTAGATCGGGTTCCACTCTGGGTCGAGGACCAGGCTCGCGCTGGCCTCGATTCTCTGCCCACCCACATTCAAGCGCACAGAGGAGTCCACCCGGAACCCAGAATCCAGTAGCCACAGAGTAAACGTCTCCTCGCCCACCCGCTGGCCCGACCGTTCCAGGACGTACGTGCCCTGCTCGATGAGCACTCCGCCCGAAAGGCCGGGGATCTCTTCGGGGCCAGGCCCGGGCAGGAGAAGCAACACCACGCCCACTACCACAATGCCTGCCAACAAGATCTTCCACAAGTCCATGCTGATCCCTCCTCGTCGTTCGGATCGTACCAGATCCGCCCCGTTCCCGGCGAGTGCCCGGTCAGGTTGGGGAACCGCCGCGCTATCCCACCTTCGCGTTCCGGCGGGCCACGATTTCCTCGGCGAAGGCGTCCGGCACGGCCTCGTAGCGCTCAAACCGCATCGTGAACTCGCCCCGGCCACTGGTGAGGCCTCGGATCTCGGTCGTGTACCCAAACATCGCGGCAAGCGGGACCTTGGCGTGTACGGTCTGCATCCGGCCCCGAGGTTCGAGGGCCACGATCCGGCCTCGGCGCGCGGCCAAGCTGCCCATCACCGACCCCAGATCGGCCTCGGGCGCCGTGACCTCGACGTCCATCAGCGGCTCCAGGAGTTGCATCCCGGCCCGCCGACACGCCGCGCGGAACGAGGCCGCGGCGCAGGCGCGGAACGACTGCTCCGAGGAGTCCACATCGTGGGCCGACCCATCGAGCAGCGTCACGCGGACGTCCACCACGGGGAACCGGGCATACGGCCCCTCGCTTAGCGCCGCGACGACCCCCCGCTCCACGGCCGGGATGTACTCCCGAGGCACCCTCCCGCCCACGACACGGCTGGAGAACTCGAACCCGGCCCCGGGCGCGGCGGGCTCCACGAGGAGGACAACATGGGCGTACTGCCCGTGCCCGCCCGTCTGCTTCACGAGCTTCCCCTCGTACTCCACCGTGCCCGTAACCGTCTCCCGGTACGCGACCTGGGGTTGGCCCGTCGTCACTTCCACCCCGAACTCCCGGCGCAGCCGGTCCACGATGATCTCGAGGTGCAGCTCCCCCATTCCCGACACCACCACATCCCCGGTCTCGGGGTTCGGGCGCACGACGAACGTCGGGTCTTCGGCCGAGAGATCGGCAAGCCCGCGCGCCAAGCGGTCTCCTTCGGTTCGGCGCACCGGCGCGATGGCGAGATCAATCACCGGAGCGGGGAACTCGATCGGGGCGAGCACGACCGGGTGGGCCTCGCTCGCCAGGGTGTCCCCGGTGTAGGTCTCCGCTAAGCCCACCGCCGCGCCGACCTCCCCGGCGCGCAACTCCTCGACCGGCTCGCGGTGGTCGGCATGCATCCGAAATAACCGCCCGACGCGCTGCCGCCTGTCACGGCCCGTGTTCTGTACGAACTCGCCCCCGCGCAATACGCCCGAGTAGACCCGTACGTACGTGAGTTTCCCGACATGGCGGTCGGCCTGGACCTTGAACGCGAGGGCCGAGAGCGGCTCGTCGTCGCGGGGCCGGCGCGCGGCTTCCTGGCCCTCCCACGTCCCGGTGACCGGGGGCAGGTCGGTAGGGGACGGGAGAAAGTCCACCACCGCATCGAGGAGCCGGCGGACCCCCTTGTTGCGGAACGCGGCCCCGGCAAACACCGGGATGATCCGCCCGGCGATGGTGGCCTGCCGCAGGGCCCGCACGAGCTCGTCCTGCGTCGGCTCCTCCCCGGCGAGGAACTTTGCGAGGAGGCGGTCATCGGCTTCGCTCGCCTGCTCGATGAGCGCGTCCCGGGCCTGCCGCGCCACCTCGACGAGGCCCTCTGGGATCGGCGCGCGATCGCTTTCCGCGCCGCGGGCGCCGTCGCGGTCGTAGATCGCCTCCATCCGCACGAGATCCACGAGCCCGGCGAACTCCTCCTCGGCGCCGATCGGGATCACCACCGGCGCCGCACTGGCGCCCAACTCCTCCCTGATCTCACGGACCACGCCCCAGAAGTCGGCGCCGGTGCGGTCCATCTTGTTGACGAACGCGATCCGCGGAACCTTATATTTCTCGGCCTGCCGCCACACGGTCTCCGATTGAGGCTGCACCCCGCCCACGGCGCAAAACAGGGCCACCATCCCGTCCACCACCCGCAGGCTGCGCTCGACCTCGGCGGTGAAGTCCACGTGGCCCGGCGTGTCAATCACGTTGATCCGATGCCCCTTCCACTCCGCGGTCGTGGCCGCAGCGGTGATCGTGATCCCCCGCTCCCGCTCCTGGGGCATCCAGTCCATCGTGGCCTGGCCGTCGTCCACCTCGCCGATGCGGTGGATCCGCCCGGTGAAGTACAGGATGCGCTCGGTAACCGTGGTCTTGCCGGCATCAATGTGCGCGGCGATCCCGATGTTGCGAACCTTCGTGATGTCGAACCCAGAGTTCATGCACCCTCCATCTTCTGGCGAAAACAACACGCACCCGGCAAACCCGGAGCGTGAATGCAGTAGGCTTCCCGTGGTCCTTCGGAAAGAAAGGCAGACCCGCGAAGAGCACGAGGGAAACTACAAGAACCCTAGGATAAGCGATCGCCGCGCGAAGTCAACCTGCAACAACCCCGACACGGGTGAAGTCTAGCGGCCTGTGTGCCAGTAGCCCGCTGAGCCTTCGGCTACCTGTCTGCCGACAGGCAG
>CAYSZC010000083.1:0-5343 GCA_964435345.1 uncultured Thermotogaceae bacterium | reverse complement strand
GTAGCGAAGACGTACGTGGTGCGCGAGCGGGCGGGGCTCTTCCGCCGCGGGGCGCGGCGGGAGATCGAGGCCCTGCGCGGGATTGACGTCGAGGTCAGCCGCGGCGCGTTCGTGGGCCTCCTCGGCCGGAACGGCGCCGGGAAGACCACGCTCCTCAAGATCGTGGCCACGCTCCTCCTT
The DNA here is from genome assembly GCA_964435345.1 of uncultured Thermotogaceae bacterium. Lineage (GTDB taxonomy): Bacteria > Bipolaricaulota > Bipolaricaulia > Bipolaricaulales > Bipolaricaulaceae > Bipolaricaulis. The sequence goes on along the minus strand of CAYSZC010000083.1, from coordinate 5,163 downwards.
CCCACCGAAGGCGAGGTCGAGGTGGACGGGATTGACGCCGTCCGCGAGCCGACGAAGGTGCGCCGCAAGCTCGGGGTGGTCCTCGCTGGAGAACGCACGCTCTACTGGAAGCTGACCGCACGGGAGAACCTGCTCCTCTTCGGCGGCTTGCAGGACCTCCCGCGGCGCGACGCGCGCGGGCGGTCCGAGGATCTCCTGGAGCTAGTCGGGCTCTCAGGCTTCGCCGATGTCTCCGTGGAGAAGTTCTCCAGCGGGATGCGCAAGCGCCTGGCCATCGCCCGGGCCCTGATCCACCGTCCCCCGGTGCTGATCCTCGATGAGCCGACCACGGGGCTCGATCCCCACGGCGTGGAGGAGGTGTGGGAGGTCCTGCGGGCGCTGCGGGAGGAGGGGGCCACGGTGCTCATGGCCACCCACAACATGCTGGAGGCCGAGCGGCTGCCCACGCGCCTTCTCATCGTCGAGGAGGGGAAGCTCCTCGCCGACGGCACGCCGCAGGAGATCACCGCCCGCTCGGGAGCAGGGAGGACGGCGGTGCTCACGGTGGGCGCCCGGCCCGAGGTGGACGAGGGGCGCCTTGTGCGCGAGCTTGACGACGGTTCCTTCTCCCTGGCCGTGGCGGTGGACCGGCTGCCCGCGGTGCTGGCCCGGCTTCAGGGGGATGGCGTGCACCTGGCGAACGTGGAGATCGTGGAGTCGGGGCTGTGGGAGGCGTTCCTGCGCCTTACCGGCCGGCCGTTCGATGCCGCTGCCGAGGAGACATGAGGTCACTGCTTGCGTTGGTGTGGAAGGAGTTCCTCGACCTGCGTGCCTACCCGTTGGACCTTCTCGGCTACGCCATTTCGCCGGCGCTCGTTGTGACGCCGTACCTTCTCCTGGCGCGGCTGTTTGGGTTCGATGAGGGGCTGTTGGACTCGGTGGCGGTGGGGCTTCTCCTCTGGTACTGGCTTTCGACCTTGTTCTGGGGAGTGGGCTTCGGGCTTCAGCAAGAGATGGAGGAAGGTGTGCTGGAGACCGTGCTCGCCCATCCTGTGTCCATCTTCACGGTACTCGGGGCCAAAGCTGTGGTGACCGTCATCCTCAACCTGTACATCACGGGGGCGATGGTCGGGTGGTTATTCGCGTTCGGCGTTCCGCTTGTCTTCCCCTGGCCGGCGTTCCTTGGGCTAGTCCTGCTTGGGGGGCTTGGGGTATCGGGGTTCGCGCTGGGTCTGGCTGGACTGGTCCTCCTCTACAAGCGCGTGTACGATATCGGCGATCTCTTCGAGCACGGTCTGGGGGCACTCTCGGGGATGACCATGCCCGCGGCGCACTTGCCGCGGGGGCTGTGGCTCGTCTCGCGGCTGTTGCCGCTTTCCTATGCGATCGAGTCCGTGCGCCGGGTCATCGCTGGAGACGGATTGGGGTCCGAGGTGGGACTGCTGGTGGCCCTGGGGCTGGCCTACCTTGTCCTGGGGCAGAGGCTTCTCGGGGTTGCCGAACGGGGCATGCGGGCTGCCGGGACGACGGGGGAATTCTGATGCGTCCGACCTGGTATCTGCTTCAGTATTCCCTGCGCGCCCAGCTTCGCTATGGGCTGTTCCGCTGGTCGCTCGCGTTTCCATTGGGCCTCGCCCTTCCCGCGCTTCTCCTCGGGCTATGGGGCCACGGGATGGAGCTCACGCCGGAGTTCGCCGGGCGCACGGGAACTGAGGACTACTTGGGCTATGTGCTCCTTGGGGCGCTGTACTGGAACTTCGTCGAGGTGATCTGGTCGATCTCTCTTTCCCTGCAGCAAGCGATGCGGCAGGGGATGCTGGAGTCGCTCCTTGGTACTCGTATCTCCCGCACCGGGCTGATCGGGGCGTGGTCCGGCGCTTGCTTCGCGGTGGAGGTGGTCCCGTCCCTGGCTACGCTGGGCCTGATCCTTGCTCTGTCGGGTGTCCCGCCGTGGCCGCGCTGGGCCGGGGTGGTCGTGGTGTGGGTCCTGTCGCTGGTCGCCTCGTATGGGTTCGCATTTGTCCTGTTCGGAGTGACGCTTCGGTTCAAGGACGCCAACTCGGCGGTCGGCCTCCTGGGGAACGCGGCGCCGCTCCTCGGTGGCGTCTTCTTCCCCGTGGCCCTGTTGCCGGGCTTCCTGCGTCCGCTTGCCTACGCCTTCCCGTTCACCTACGGGGTGGACGCCCTGCGGGCGCTGTGGCTGGGCACGCCCGCCATGTTCCCCATGGGCCTCCAGGTTGGCCTCCTCGCGGCGCTGGCCGTGGTCTATGTGGCGTTGGGGTGGTGGGCGCTCGTCTACTTCGAGCGCCGCGCCCGCCACCACGGCCTGGAGGGGTTCTGACGGCGGGCCAGCCGGCAGCAGCGGGCAACTCGTTGCTGGCGTGATCGGCTCTCCGGGTCTTGCCGGCAGCCACGGGGCGACGTAGGGTTTAGCCCATGATCGGGGTGGACCGGCTGCCCGCGGTGCTGGCCCGGCTTCAGGGGGATGGTGTGCACCTGGCGAACGTGGAGATCGTGGAGTCGGGGCTGTGGGAGGCGTTCTTGCGCCTCACCGGCCGGCCGTTCGACACAGCGGAGGAAGGATGAGGGGGTTGCGTTCGCTTGTGCGAAAGGAAGTCCTCCTCCAGTTTCGCGCCTACCCGTTGGACCTTGTGAACCTGGCCGTCTCGCCGGCGCTGCTTATCGCGCCTTATCTGGTAGTAGCAAGGCTGTTTGGGGCCGCGTCTGAACTCCAGTCGCAGGTGGCGATCGGCCTCCTCCTTTGGTACTGGCTGTCCACATTGTTCTGGGAGGTAGGCCACGGGATCGGCGACGAGATGGAAGAAGGGGTGTTAGAGCAGCTCCTGGTGACACCCACGCCGTTGATCGCCGTGCTTGGGGCGAAGGCCGTGGGGGGGATGGTCGCTAACGCCTACACCAGTATGACCATCGTCGCTTGGCTGTTCGCATTCGGCGTTCCGCTTCCTCTCCCGTGGCCTGCCTTCGTGGGGGTGATGCTCCTTACTGGTTTGGGCGTTGGCGGTTTCTCCATGGCCTACGCAGGGCTCGTGTTGCTGGTGAAGAGGGCGGAGAACTTGGGGGCAGACATACAGACCGTGCTCGGCGCTCTAAGCGGGATGACCGTACCCCCACAGGTTCTCCCGCGGGCAGCGTGGATCCTCTCGCGGGCGATTCCGCTCAGCTACGGTATCGAGGCGGCCCGCAGGCTCCTCGGGGGAGACATGGTGAGCAGTGAGTTGCTGTGGCTTGTCCTCTCCGGGGCCGCCTATGGCACAGCCGGTTGGGCCATTCTACGGCGCGCCGAGCGACGGATGCGCGCCGCGGGGACCACGGGGGAGTTCTAGCATGAGGCCCGCGATTGCATTTCTCGTCTACAGCTTGCGCATCATGACCCGCTACCGCTCCGAGTTCTACGGGTCGTTCACCACTCCCCTGATCCTCGCGCTTCCGGCGCTGCTCCTGGGATACTGGGGGGAGCAGCTTGGCTACCTCGACGCCTTTGCCGAGGCCACCGGCACCGCCCGCTATGCGGTGTATTTCTTACTGGGGGCCGTGTACTGGAACTATGTGGAGGCCGTGTGGTCTATCGCCTTCTCATTGCGGGGGGCAATGCGGCAGGGAGTGTTGGAGTCTCTGCTTGTCACCAGGCTCTCACGCATGGGGATGATCGTTGCCTGGTCGGGACGCAGCCTTCTCGGCGTCACCGTACACTCGGTCTTGGCCATCGCCCTCGTGGTACCACTTGGCGGATGGCCCGGGACGGCCGCGGTGGGAGGCATCCTGCTGGTGCTGTTCTGTTCCGTGATTGGCTCCTATGGGCTGGCGTTCTTGCTGTTTGGCCTCACGCTGCGGTTCAAAGACGCGGAGTCGCTGTTGAGCATGTTCGGGAACGTGGCGCCGCTCCTCGGTGGCGTCTTCTTCCCCGTGGCCCTGTTGCCGGCCTTCCTGCGGCCGCTTGCCTACGCCTTCCCGTTCACCTACGGGGTGGACGCCCTGCGGGCGCTGTGGCTGGGCACGCCCGCCATGTTCCCCATGGGCCTCCAGGTTGGCCTCCTCGCGGCGCTGGCCGTGGTCTATGTGGCGTTGGGGTGGTGGGCGCTCGTCTACTTCGAGCGCCGCGCCCGCCACCACGGCCTGGAGGGGTTCTGACGGCGGGCCAGCCGGCAGCAGCGGGCAACTCGTTGCTGGCGTGATCGGCTCTCCGGGTCTTGCCGGCAGCCACGGGGCGACGTAGGGTTTAGCCCATGATCGGGGTGGAGCGTCGCGCGCGGTTGCTCGACATCCTGAGGCAGGAGGGACGGCTTGTGTCTCTCCCTGCGGAGCAGACCACGGTGTTCGTCGGCGACACCCACGGCGATCGCGACGCGACGGAGCGTGTGCTGGACCGGTTCCCGCCCGGTGCGCACGTCCTCGTCTTTCTGGGGGACTACGTGGACCGGGGGCCGGATTCGCTCGGCAACCTGACGCTCCTCCTCGAGGCGAAGCTCGCCCACCCGGACCGGGTCTTCATGCTGATGGGGAACCACGAGGCGTGGACGGTGATCCGGTTCTCCCCCGCCGACTTCTGGCAAGCGCTCTCGCCCCGCGAGGAAAAGGCGTATGGGGAGACACTTGCCGAGTTGCCGTTTGCCGCCCACCACCCGGCGGGGGTGCTGGCCCTGCACGGGGCGCTTCCCGACGTGGTCCGCATCGAGGACATCGCTCGGATCGAGCTCGGGTCGGCGGACTGGCGGAAGATCACGTGGGGGGACTGGGCCGATGTCCCCGGTTACGCCCTTGGCTCGGGCGTGTCCGGGCGGCCCACGTTCGGCGCGAGCTACTTCGCGGAGGTGGCCTCCCGCTTGGGGATCAGGAACCTCATCCGAGCCCACCAGCCGAGTGCCCCCACGTTCCTGTTCGAGGACCGTTGCTTGACCCTGTTCACGTCGCGGGCCTATGGGGCCACGCGCCAAGTGGCCGTGCTCCGGCCAGGGACCTCCCTCCGCTCCGCGCGCGACCTCGAACTCGTGGCGGTCTAGCAGCCTGTGTGGGACCCCCGGGGCCGCGGACCTACGCGGGCCTTCGGCTCACGGGCTCCCGCTGTAGCTCTGTACGCACGGCGGAGTGCACGGCTTGTTTACCGCCGAGATCGCCGAGGTCGCAGAGGAACCCCGAACTGCACCACCAAGGGCACGAAGAACACAA
>CAYSZC010000082.1:0-5349 GCA_964435345.1 uncultured Thermotogaceae bacterium | reverse complement strand
GGTGTGGCTGCCAGGTACCACCTCAGCTTGTGCGCCACCGGGCTCCGTGGGCTGCTTGAGGGTAAGGCAGACAAGACTGCCCGGGGGAGAGGAGAAGGAGAGGGGGGCGTCCGTAGTGAGGGGAACTGCGTAGGGGAGAGGACATGCCTACCGTTACAGGACCACAGCGGCGGTAATTCTCACACAGGCTGCTAACCAGAGCGCGGTGGGGGTAGATGGGCCCCCACCGCGCATGTGAGCTGTTCCAGAAAGGCTCAGGGACGCTTGTCGCACTCTCCCCGGGGGCCCCTGAACCAGCGGCCCATCAACCCCTGTCGGCCCGGCATGCCTCGCCCGCCCCGCTGGCCAAGGAGCGCAAGTTGGTCCTGAGTGATCTTTCCCTCGGCGATCGCTTGTTCCATCACGTCGCGCATCGCCTGCCGGGCCGCGATCCCCTGCTTCATCCGCTGGGCCTGCTCTGCGGTGATCCGCCCGGCGACGACCGCATCGTCAATCATCTCGATGCGGGCCTTCTCGAACGCCGCCACGAGAACGACCGCGTCCACCCCGAGGTTCGCCGCCACCTTTTCGATCCACGCCGCGCGCGGCGTGGCTGGCTCCGTTTCCTCTGTCTCGGTCTGAGCCAAGACCACGAACGCCACGGCCGCGGCCGCCACGAGGGCTACCAGCCCAATCGCCAACAACCGGTTTCGCTTTCTCATCTGTCTTCCTCCTTTGCCTCCGGATGTGGAGGCGATGAGAGGATGCCTCGCGAGGATGGAGCACCCGTTCCAAGGTTGTGGCAAATCCATGGAGGCCCCGCGGCCTGGGCCGGTCGCCTACGGAACGGCGATCAAGCCTCGATCAACAGGGCGAGATCGTCCTCTGCCGCAACCCCGGCCTGAGCTAGCTCTTCGACCTGGGCCGTGAGGTCCGGCGCCCCGAGGAGGATCGCCCCGACGAGATCCCCGTCTGCGCCGAGCACGAACTTCACGTACCGACCGGCACTCTGGTCGGACCGCCGCATCTCGTGCCGGGCCCCACCCTGGGGCTGGGTGTCCCCTAGGCAGAGAAGGTCCACTCCTGCCACCTTGAGCTTGTTCGAGGGCGTGGTACCGGCGTACCGAACGCTTCCGGGTTCGACCATGTTCCGGGCCGCCACGTCTCCCTGCTCCCGCGCCGCGGGGATGATCCCGTACACCCGCCCTTCCCACTCCGCCACGTCCCCTGCCGCGTAGATGTTCGGAGCGGACGTGGCAAGGTAACCGTCCACGATCACCCCTCGGTTCACGTCGAGACCGGCTTCCTTGGCGAGCCCGACCCGCGGGCAGATCCCGGCCGAGATCACCACGAGATCCGCATCCACGTCCTCGCCCGTGGCGAGACGCAGGCCCGTGACCGCCGACTTGCCGAGGGCCTCGGCGCACTCCGTCCGGACGCGGACCGCGATCCCTTGATCGGTGAGGACCGAGGTCAGAACCTCCGCCCCCATCTCATCGAGCTGGCGATGAAGGAGCCACGGCCCGCGTTCGAGCAGGACCACGGGCAGTCCGGCGTCGTGAAGTGCCCGCGCGGCCTCGATCCCCAGCCACCCGCCCCCGACCACCGCTACGTCTTTCGCCTCCTTGGCCCGGGTGCGGATCCGCTCGACGTCGGCCGCGGAGCGGAGGGTGAACACCCCGCTCTTGTCTGCCCCGGGGATCTCGGGCCGCACGGCCTGCGCTCCACAAGCAAGAAGAAGCCGGTCGTAGCGGAGTTCCCCCCCTGCGGCGAGGGTCACCTGGCGCCGCTCCGGGTCGAGGGCCACCACGGCCGAGCCGGATTGATAGCGGATCCCCTGGTGCTCGTACCACGCCTTGGGGAACGGGGTGATCTCGGCGAGGGTCTTCCTGCCGGCGAGCACCTCGATCAGGCCCGGTCGTAGGTAGTACGAGGTGGGCTCGGCCTCGAGGACCGTCACCTCGGCGGAAGGTTCTGCCGCCCGCAGGGTTCGGGCCGCGGTGAACCCGGCGAGGCCCCCGCCCACGACGAGGAACGTCATCAGCCGATCAGCTCGAACATGTCCTTCGGGGCGCCACACTCCGGGCACAGCCAATCCTCCGGGAGATCCTCAAACGTCGTCTTGGCCGGGATGCCCTGGCTCGGATCGCCCTTCGCCGGATCGTAGATCCACCCGCACACCGTGCATTCCCATTTTTCCATCGTACACCTCCTGACTCAGAGTTGGGCCATTATAGCGACCGACCGCGGGGTCGGCCTTACAACACGAACGCGAGGCCGATCCCAGCGACGAGCATCGCCAGGAACACCGGGACAATGGCGCGGCGCAGGGTGCGTCCGCCGAAGAACAGGACCAGTCCACCCTTGACCATGGTGTTGGCCATCGCCGCAACGACGATGGCCCGCGCCGCCGTGACCGGATCCACCCCTCCCCCCGGGCGGCTCAGCTCCGCCAAGGAAAGCGTGATTGCGTTCACGTCGGCCATTGCCGCCACCACGCTCGACAGGTATACCCCAAGGTCGCCCAGGTAGAGGTGGGCGGCCCGTGCCGCAACGAGAATCCCGGCGTAGAGCAGCCCGAACCTCACTGCTGGGCCAAGCTCGAACGGCGCGGCCACATCTAGTTCGGGTACATCCGCCTTCCGCGCGGCACGGAGCAGGACGAGGGTGTACAAGAGCCCTACCACGCCCGCGACCACGATCGGCGGGGCCAACCGCGGCAGGAGGTCGCGATTTACAGCCGCGACCACGACCAGGATCCGGGCGAACATCACCGTCCACGCCGCCACGATCCCCAGCGCCAAGGCCCGGGCCAGCTCCGCATCCCGCCGTCCGCGTTGTGCAAAGGAGAGGGTCACCGCCGTGCTCGACACGAGTCCGCCGAGAAACCCGGTGAGGCCGATCCCCCGCCCGGTGCCGAGCGTCTTCATGAGCACGTAGCCCAGAAACCCGATCCCCGACACCAACACCACCATCAGCCACACCCGGTAGGGGTTGAACGCGTCCCACGGTGCGGGACCCAACGCACGATTGGGGAGAAGAGGCCACACGATCGCCGTGATCACGGCCAGTTTCAGCGCGGCGAGGACATCGTCTTGCGTGATCCGCTGGGAGAGCTGGCGCAACTCGAGTTTGAGGGACAGAAGGGCCGTCATCGCCACGCCGAGTGCGACGGCGAGCTCGTACCGCCCCCAGTAGCAGAGGGCCCCGGTGAAGAACGTGACGACGGCCGCCATCTCCGTGGTGAGGCCGATGCTTCCCCGCCAGGCGCTGACCGCATGCGACGCCACCACCAGCGCCCCCACCACGGCCAACGCCACGAGGAACGCCCCCGGGTGGGCGAGGATCTCTGCGGCCAGGGCTCCACCCGCGCCGGCAAGGGCAAACAAAGCGAACGTACGCACCCCGGCGAAGGCCTCCCCCCGCTGCCCCCGCGCATGTTCCCGCTGCAATCCGACCAGACCCCCGATCACCAGGGCCAGCCCGAACCTGGAGAACAGGGTCGCGAGATCCATACCCGGATTCTACCAAGAGCACGGAGGCAAAGCCGTGTACAATCCCCGTGCGGCGCACGGCACCCGAGGCTGGGCGCAGACACAGGAGGAACGATGGCACTGGACCTGGAGAGAATACCCAACGAGTTCGACCACCGGTACGTCCCGAACGACGCGCTCGCGGATTGGAACGAGCTCGAACCCCTATTCGACGAGCTCAACACCCGGCCCGTCGCGACCGCGGCCGACCTCGAGCGCACGATCCTCGACCTGTCCGATCTCCTCGATGCCGTGGTCGAGGAGGGCGCCGTCCGGGACATCCGGATGACCTGCGACACCACCGATCTTGATCATGAAAATGCTCACCTGCACTTCATCTCTGAAATCGAGCCACGGGTCAAAGAACAAGTGCAGCGATTGCAGACGCGGTTCGTGGGGTGCCCGGCGTGGACCAAGCTCGATCCGCGGTACGCCGTCCTCAAACGGCAAATCGAGAACGCGATCGCCCTGTTTCGGGACGAGAACCTGCCGCTCGAGGTCGAGGATTGCAAGCTCGGCCAGCGTTATGAGAAGCTCGCCGGAGCGATGACCGTGGAGTACGACGGCAAGGAACAGACGCTCCAACAAATGGAACGGTATCTGGAGGAACCGGACCGGGCGACCCGCGCTCAGGCTTGGGAAAAGACGGTCGAGCGGCGCCTTCAAGACCGGGACGAGACGGACGCGATCTTCGCCGAGCTCGTAGGCCTGCACGTGAAACGGTCCGCGAACGCCGGGTTCGCGAGCTTCGTGGACTACGCGTTCCGGGACCGGGAGAGGTTCGACTACACTCCGCAGCACTGCGCTCGGTTCCACAAAGGCGTCGAGCAGCACATCGTCCCGCTGCTACGCGAATGCCAGAAGCGACGGGCCCAGGCGATGGGTCTCGATCTCCCCCGGCCGTGGGACCTCCTTGCCGACCCGGAGGGGAGGCCCCCGCTCCGCCCATTCACGGCAAGCGCCGAGCTTGTCGCGGGGTGCACGGCCGTGTTCCGCAAGGTGGACCCCGAGCTCGGGGCCCAGTTCGCGCGGATGGCCGACCTCGGCTTGCTCGACCTCGACAGCCGCAAGGGGAAGGCCCCGGGCGCGTACCAGTCCACCCTGGCCAGGCGCCGACTCCCGTTCATCTTCATGAACGCGGTGGGGCGGGACGACGACCTGTGGACCCTTCTCCACGAGGGCGGGCACGCGTTCCACGTGTTCGCCACGCAGAGCGAGCCCGTGTACGCCTACCGCGATTCGCCGGTAGAGTTCGCCGAGGTGGCCGCGACGGGGATGGAACTCCTCTCCGAGCCCCACATCGGGCTGTTCTACACGCCGGACGACGCGGCCCGGGCGCGGGAAGAGCGCCTGTACGCGATCGTCCGGGACCTGGCGTGGGTGGCGACGATTGACGCCTTCCAGCACTGGATCTACACCCATCCCGACCACACCGCGGCCGAGCGGCGGGAGGCGTGGCTGTCCCTCGGTCGCCGGTTCGGGGGGATCGAGGACTGGAGCGGGTACGAGGAGGCCCAGGCGAACGACTGGCAGCGCCAGACCCACCTGTTCCTGGACCCGTTCTACTACATCGAGTACGGGATCGCCGAGCTGGGGGCTCTGGGGATCTGGCTTCAGGCGAAGGACGACCCGGCCCAAGCGGTGCGCAACTATCGAAACTCCCTCGCCCTCGGGGGGTCCCGCCCGTTGCCGGATTTGTTCCGCGCGGCGGGGATCCCGTTCGATTTCGGGCCGGAGGCGGTGGGGCGGGCCGCGGACGGGCTCGGGCAGGCGCTTCTGGGCCAGTCCTAGAAGCCTTTTCAAAACGTGGAATTACCGGCATGCCACCACAAAGGAC
>CAYSZC010000081.1:0-5396 GCA_964435345.1 uncultured Thermotogaceae bacterium | reverse complement strand
CTAGAAGCTGTTTCACAACCCCAGGGCTATCCCACGGTTCACCACAACGGACACGAGGAGAACCATAACAAAGCCCGAACTCACCGCGCAAGAATCTGGACCCGGGCGGGCCCGCAGGTTTTCACGCAGTCCCCGGCGCCTCCCGGGCCACGGAAGGCAGAGGCATGTTGGAGTCCGAATCCCTTTGTGTCCGTGGTGGTAGAGAAGATTCGGCAGTTCGTGGTCGGGGACCTGCGCGCTCTTACACCAGGGGGCTGCTGCCATGCCTCGCGGCCGTTTTGAAACTGGTTCTAGACATGTCGCCTTGCACCGTTCCCCCTTAACCTTCGGGCCGGCGCAGGAACGTCGGGATATCGAGGTCCTCGCCGGCGGATCGCCGGGGGATCACCGGGCGGGGCCGCTCTACCTTCTCTGCTTCCTCGATCGCGGCCCTTCGGAAATCGGCCGCGATCACGGTGATCTCGATGCTCCCGCTGTCCTCGGCCTGGATCACCGCTCCGAACGTAAGGTCGGCCTCGGACCCGGCGGCCTTGCGGATGAACTCCGCAACCTGGGTGACCTCGGCCAGGGTGAGGTCCTCGCCACCGGTGATGTTGAGGAGGACCCGCCGCGCCCCCTTGATCGCCCCTCCCTCGAGGAGGGGGTTCGTCACGGCGGCTTTGGCCGCGCGCAGGGCGCGGTTCTCTCCTTGGGCCTCGCCTGTGCCCATCATCGCGGTCCCCGCCCCGCGCAAGACCGTGGCCACATCGGCGAAGTCAAGGTTCACAAGGCCGGGCACGGTGATGAGGTCGGAAATCCCCCGCACCCCCCGCAGAAGCACCTCGTCGGCCAGCTTGAACGCCTTGGGGACGGAGACGTTCGGCAAAATCTCCAACAGGCGATCGTTGCGGATCACGATGAGGACGTCGGTCTTCTCCGCCAGGCGGGTCAGCCCGGCTTGGGCCCGCTGGGCCCGCAGCTCTCCCTCGAACGAAAACGGGAGGGTGACGACCCCTACTGTGAGGGCCCCCCGGGAGCGGGCGATCTGCGCCACCACCGGCGCCGTGCCGATGCCCGTGCCCTTTCCAAGCCCGCAGGTGAGGAACACGAGGTGCGCGTCGCCGATGATGCCCTCGATCTCGTCCGACGCGTCTTCGGCCGCCCGCCTCCCTTTCTCCGGATCCCCTCCCGTGCTCCGGCCGTGGGTCACCCGACTCCCCAGGAGGAGGCTCTGCCCCCCCTGAAACACGGACAGCACCTGGCCATCCGTGTCGAGGGCGGCGAGCCGAACCCCGGTCAGCTCGGCCTCGCGCATCCGCTCGAGGGCGTTGATCCCCCCGCCCCCGATCCCGAGGACGAGGATCCGGGCCGGCGTCATCGTGGCGCGGGCCGGGGGCGTGGGCGCGGGCGCGGGCGGTCTGCGCTCCACCTCCCCCGAGAACGGAAGATCCCGCTGTTCGTTGGGCTCCCTGAGGTGTACCTCTACTTCCCCAAACACGTTCCGTGCCGTCTCGCCGAGCTTGGCGAGCTTGCGCTGGACGTAGTCCTTCTTGAACCCCGGTTCGACCTCGATTAGGAGGGTACCGCGCTCCCGGCGCACCTTGTCCGGGGAAATGGGAAGGCAGGCGCGGAGCATCCGGTCCTGTACTTCTCCCAAGAGCTGCCGCCATTTCTGGGCGAACTCCTCCCGTCCCCGTTCGCGATCCATGACCTGCTGACCATTGTGTCCATCGCCGTGGAAGCCGTCAACTCGCTCGCACCAGCTCGGGAATCGGGCGGAAGTGATGGACGACCGCCTGCGCTGCGGCTGCCACTTCCGGTTCTTTCGGGGCATACGCGATCGCGTACCCCACCGCTTGAAACACCGGGATGTCGTTGAGGTGATCCCCCACGAACGCAATCTCGCCAAGCGCGAGACCCAGCCGCCGTGCTTCGCGTTCCACGACGGCGAGCTTCTCCCAGAGGCCGACCCGCACCACGGCGCTCCCGGTGAACAGGCCATCCTCGGTGACGAGCTCGTTCGCGACCGCGAACCCCAGTCCGAGTTCTTCCCGCACCCGCTCGGCAACGAGGCTTACCCCCGACGAGACGATCCCCAGGACGTACCCGGCCCGCCTGAGCTCGGCGATCGCCTCCTGAACCCCGGGCGCGTAGGGCGGCGGGAAGATCGCCCGCTCCACGCGGACGACCGGAACCCCGCGCAACAGGGCCGCGTTCTCCTGCACCCAGTCCGGGTACATCTCCAGTCGCCCGCGGTAGCGGGCGAGGAGGTCATCCCACGCTTCTCCTACGCCGGCGGCGACGCCGAGCGCGCCCCAACTCGACTCGTAGGCGACCCCCTGGTAGCGGACGAGGGTCCCGTCGAGATCGAAGAACACCGCCCGGATCACGGGCGCCGAACCAGCTTGATCTCCCGTCCCAACCCCAACTCGTCGAGCGCCCCCGCCGGAACCTCCAGGGCCAGCGTGAACGGATCGGCCGCCCCGTAGAGGTCCCTCGAGTCCGCTTCCATCTTGTGCCGACCGAGGAACTCCCCCTCCGCGCCGAAGAACACGATGTCCAACGGGAGGAACACGTTCCTCATGTGGAACTGGCTCGGGACCGGCCTCTCGAACACGAACAGGATGGCGAGATCCTTCCCCATCTCGACGGGCATCCCCTGGAACCCGATGAACCGCTCGTGGGGAAGGTCGGCGACCCGTGCCATGAGCGTGACCCGCTTCCCGGCAGCGTCCTCCAGAGTCACCGGTACCTCCGTCATCGTCCCCACCACGCCCGGGAGGCCGGGGTAGAAACCGCGGTCCATGAGCGGCGCCGGATCCTGCCCCCCACCGCCGAACGGGATCGCGACGTCTCCGATGCCGTCCCTGTTCTCGTCAAGGCCCGTGTAGTCGGAGTACCAGTTCCCCCGCCCGTGGCGGGCCCATGTGTTCCTCCCGAGGTCCCGCGCGGCCCGGCTGCACCTCCAGATCAGGTTCTCGTGCACGATGGTTCCCACGGTCTCGGTCCCCAGGTACAGGCCGTCGGTGCAGCGGTAAAGGACGTTGTGACGCACGATGTTCCCGGTCGGGACGGCTTCCCCGTACGCCTCCTCGAAGATGATCCCGATGTTCGCCCGCGCCACGAGGTTCCGCTCGATGATCCCGTGCGAGCCGAGCGAGGAGATTCCATAGCCGACTTGGACCATCGAGGAGTAGGCGACCCGCGGGTGACTCGTCTGGCCCCCGATGAACACGGCGACGTCGGACTCGGTGAACGCGCACCGCTCCACCACCGGGCCGAACGCCGCTTCGAGTTCGACCCCGTGCCGGTTCTGGTGGAACAGCCCGTCCTGGATCACCGTCTCCCGGGATCCCCCGGTCACGCGGACCCCGATCCGGTTCGCGGCGAACACGTTGTTCCGCGCGATGAGACCGTCGGACGCACTCACGTGCAACCCCACCTGGTTCGCGTACAGCCCGGAGTTCTCCACCCGGACGCGATCGGAGAGCCACACCGAGATCCCGGCCTGGGCGCTGTTGGCGATCCGCGGGGAGTTGATCACCACGGTGCCGGGGGAGGAGAGGATGAAGATCCCGTTCCCCCGAGCGCGCGAGAGGTCGGCCCCCTCGATCCGCACGCCCTCCGAGAGGACGACCGTGATCCCGTCCCCATTGTCCACCTGGGACCCGCGCAGCGTGACGTCCCTGGAAGCAGCAAGCGTGATGTGGCCGGCGACGATCCCCTCCAAGGTCTGCCCGGAGAGCCCGTAGTAGTAGCGGACCTCCTGCCCGTTCACAGTGGTGGTCGGCTCGACGACGTGCCGGAAGTGCTCCGTCTCGATCCCCAACACCTGGAACCCGATCCCCCGCACCCCGAGGAAGTTGTCGCGCACGGTGATGTCCCGCGACATCTCGAGACGAATCCCATTTATGCTGTCGCGGACGGTGCAGTCCTCGATCGTCCCCCCGCTCGTCTCGGCGAGGTAGATCGCCGCGCCCCGCGGGTCCATCGCCCCGATCACCATGCACCCCCGGACAACGAACGAGGCCGTGGTCCCCTCGATCTGGATCCCATAGGCGCCGCCCGCCGGGACCCGGATCCGCCAACCCACAATGAGGTAGGGATCCTCCGCGGTGCCACTCCCCCCGATCACCCCGTTCTCGGCCGTGAACTCGGCATCGGAAAGAATCACGATGGGACCTCGCTCCGCAGCGGCGCCCATCACGAAAGCCACCCCAACCAGCAACAACGCGATTGCCCTGTGCATCATGCCTCCTTAGACTTGGGAAAGAATAGCGGTGACGCAAAGGATGCACAACCGATGTGGATCTTCAGAGGAGGCAAGATGGAACTCTCCCGGATGAGTTGGGCGGAAGCAAGAGAGGCACTGGGGAAGGCGCGGGTTGCGCTCCTCCCGGTAGGCTCCACCGAACAGCATGGGCCGCACCTCCCGCTGGGGACCGACTACCTGACCGCGGCCGAGGTCGCCCGGCGGGCAAGCGCCCACGGAGGATGGCTCGTCCTCCCCACCGTGCCGGTGGGTGTGTCCGAGCACCACCGCCAGTTCTGGGGAACGCTGTGGGTCGCTCCCGAGGTGTTGCGGAACTACGTGGTGGGCGTGGCCCAGGCATTGGCGAGCCACGGCCTGCGGAGGATCGTGTTCGTCAACGGACACGGCGGCAACGCAGCGGCCCTCGATGAAGCGGCCCGGCGGCTGCGGCAAGAGGGGACGCTCGCCTACGTCTACGCGTGGTGGCGGGCGATCCCCGAGGTGATCGCGGAGACGATCGAGACGGGAGGTTCCCACGCCGGCGAGATGGAAACGTCGGCAGTGCTTGCCCACTCGCCCGATCTTGTGAACCAAGCACGCTATGCCGAGGCCGCGGCCGGGGCGGCCCCGGAGTGGGGGCAGCGGCTTCACGGCGTGGAGATCGGGTTCGACACCCGCGACTTCTCCCAAAGCGGGGCGGTGGGAAATCCCGCCCCGGCCACGGCGGCAAAGGGGGAGAGACTCCTTGCCGCGACCGCGGAACGGCTGGATGCGTTCTGCCGCTGGCTCGCCGCCCAGCCCGAGGAGAAACTCCGCCCGCCCCCCCACCTGCCCTGAGCCGCGAGAAGAGCTGTCGGGCATGGCGCCCAACGCTCAACGCACCTCGTGTGCGACGACGCGTCTCACCGCCGAGGCGCAGAGACGCAGAGGAACCCCGAACTGCACCACCAAGGGCACGAAGGATGGCACGAAGGACACAAAGGGACTGGGGGGTTCCCAACCCCAGAGTTCATGCTTGTTGTTCTTCGTGTCCTTGGTGTCCTTTGTGGTGGGCTCTTCAGTCGGCCGGGTGTTCTCGACGTTCTCTGCACCACCAAGGGCACGAAGGAGGGCACGAAGAACACAAAGGGACTGGGGGTTCGCAACCCCAGAGTTCATGCTTGTT
>CAYSZC010000080.1:0-5509 GCA_964435345.1 uncultured Thermotogaceae bacterium | reverse complement strand
TCAGGTGATGAGCCTGCCCGAGGGGACGGCGGTTCAGATCATGTCCCCCGTGATCCGGGGCCGCAAAGGGGAGTACAAGCAGCTCTTCGACGACCTCAAGCGCGAGGGGTTCGTCCGGGTTCGGGTGGACGGGGTGTTGCGGACGCTGTACGAGGCGATCGAGCTCGACAAGAACAAGCGCCACGACGTGGAGATCGTCCTTGACCGGATCAAGGTCACGGACAAGAAACGGAGCCGGATCGGGGATTCGATCGAGACCGCCCTTCGCTACGGGCAGGGGCTGGCGATCGTCGAGGTGGTGGGACAGGGGGAGCGCCTCTACTCCGAGCACTTCGCCTGTGCGGCGTGCGGGGTAAGTTTGCCCGAGATCGAACCGCGCCTATTCTCGTTCAACTCCCCGTTTGGGGCGTGCCCGACGTGCGATGGGCTCGGGGCGCGGATGGTCGTGGATCCCGACCTCGTCCTCGACCCGCGGAAGTCGCTCCGGGAAGGGGGGCTCATCCCGTGGGCAGCCACCAAGTCCCGCTGGATCGCGACCATGCTCGACGGGGTGTGCCGCGCTCATCGGATCGCCCCTGATCGGCCCCTGGGGGAACTCCCGCGTGCCAAGCTAAAGATCCTCCTCTACGGAACGAACGGAGAGCCGGTGGAGTTCACCTACACCACCACCTACGGTCGGACGCGGGTCTACCGCCGGCCGTTCGACGGGTTGATCCCAACGCTCGAGCGGTCGTACCGCGATACGACCTCCGAGGATGCGCGGGAGGAGGTGGAGCAGTACCTGTCGGCCCTGCCCTGCGCGGAGTGCCACGGGGCTCGGCTCCGGCCGGAGGCCCTGGCGATCACGGTGGCGGGGAAGAACCTGTGGGATCTCACGCGGCTCACCGTGAGCGGGACGCTCGCGTTCTTCACCGATCTCGATCTCTCCGAGCGGGAACACCTGATCGCCCAGCAGGTCCTGAAGGAGATCCGGTCGCGCCTCCAGTTCATGGTGGACGTGGGACTCGACTACCTGACCCTCGACCGCTCGGCAGGGACCCTTGCCGGGGGAGAGGCCCAGCGAATCCGCCTCGCCACCCAGATTGGGTCCCAGCTCACCGGGGTCCTGTACGTCCTCGATGAGCCGTCGGTGGGGCTTCACGCCCGGGACAACCTGCGCCTCCTCTCCACCCTGCGGCGGTTGCGGGACATCGGGAACACGGTGCTGGTGGTCGAACACGACGAGGAGACGATGCTCGCCGCGGACTTCCTGGTGGACCTTGGGCCCGGGGCCGGCGTCCACGGGGGGCACGTCGTGGCCACCGGGACCCCGGAAGAGGTGGCCCACAGCCCAAGATCCCTCACCGGCCAGTACCTGGCGCGGACGCGGCGGATCCCGGTCCCGACGATCCGCAAGAAGGCCGACGGGCGGTGGCTTGCGGTCCGCGGGGCGCGGGAGCACAACCTGAAGGGGATCACCGTGCGGTTCCCGGTCGGGCTGTTCGTGTGCATCACCGGCGTCTCCGGCTCGGGCAAGTCCACGCTCGCTGAGGAGGTGCTGTACCGGGGCCTCGCCTGGCGGTTGGGGTACATGGTCGGGAAGCCCGGGGCCCACGACGACATCGAGGGAGTCCAGCACTTCGACAAGGTCATCGAGATTGACCAGTCGCCGATCGGACGCACCCCGCGCAGCAACCCGGCGACCTACACCAAGGCGTTCGACCCGATCCGCGACGTTTTTTCCGCGACCCCGGAGGCGCGGATGCGCGGCTACCTGCCGGGGCGGTTCTCGTTCAACGTCCGCGGCGGACGGTGCGAGGCATGTCAGGGCCAGGGCAAGGTCAAGATCGAGATGCACTTCCTCCCCGACGTGTACGTGCCGTGCGACGTGTGCCACGGGACCCGCTACAACAAGGAGACCTTGGCCGTGCGGTACAAGGGGCGGAGCATCGCCGAGGTCCTGGACATGGCCGTGGAGGAGGCCCTCGGGTTCTTCTCCCCGATCCCCCCGATTCGGGACAAGCTCCAGACCCTGTACGACGTGGGCCTGGGGTACATCAAGCTCGGCCAGCCGGCGACCGAGCTCTCCGGCGGGGAGGCGCAGCGGGTAAAACTCGCCCGGGAGCTCGCCCGGCGGGCCACCGGACGCACCCTGTACGTGCTCGACGAGCCGACGACCGGCCTCCACCCCGAGGATGTGCGCAAGCTCCTCTCCGTGCTCCACCGGCTGGTGGACGTGGGGAACACAGTGGTCGTCATCGAGCACAACCTGGACGTGGTCAAGACCGCGGACTGGATCATTGACCTGGGTCCAGAGGGCGGAGAAGAAGGGGGCCGGGTGATCGCGGAAGGATCGCCGGAGGACGTGGCGGAGGTGGAGGGCTCGTACACCGGGCAGTTCCTGCGCCGGGCCCTCGCGCTTCAGGAGGTGGGATGACCGGGATTTGGGTTGCGGTGGCGCTCCTCGCCGCGGCGGTGGTCGCGCTGACCGTGCTCCTCGTCCGCCGGCGCCCCGGGGAAGATCTGGCCCGGGAGCTACCGGCGTTGCGGGAGTCCACGCGGTTCCTCTCTGACCAGATAGGGCAGATCTCCCAGATCGTGACGGCCCAGGTCGGCATGCTCTCCAAACAGGTCTCGGATCAGCTCGCGAACACCGCCCAGCTCCTCCAGCGCCAGGAGGGGACTCTGGGGGAGCGGCTGACCGCGGTCCAGGGAGTAGTCGCCGACGTGCGGGAGCGGCTCGGCGGCCTGGCCGAGACCGGCCGCCGGATCACCGAGCTCGCCCAGGACCTCGCCTCGCTCCAGGAGATCCTGCGCGCGCCCAAGTCCCGCGGCGCGGTCGGGGAGTGGCTCCTCGGGGACCTCCTCGGCGAGGTGCTCCCCCGCGACCGGTTCCGGGAGCAGCATCGGTTCAGCAGCGGGGAGAGCGTGGACGCGGCGGTCTTTCTGGAAGGGATGACCGTCCCGGTGGATGCGAAGTTCCCGCTCGCCAGCTTCGAGCGCCTCGTCGCCGCGACCACGGACGAGGAACGGCGAAAACACAAGCGCGCCCTGGTGCGGGACGCCCAGAAGCATGTAGACGCGATCGCCCAGAAGTACATTCGACCCGAGGAGGGGACCTCCGACTTCGCCCTGATGTACGTCCCGGCGGAGGGCGTGTACCACGAGCTCCTCACCCCGAGCGAGGACCAGGAGTTCCTTGCCTACGCGATGGGGAAGCGGGTCGTGCCCTGTTCCCCGAACTCGTTTTACTCGTACCTCCGGTCGGTGGCGATGGGCCTCAAGGGCCTGGCCCTGGCCAAGAACGTGCAACAGATCTTCGGAGAGCTGCGGGCGGTCGAGGACCTGGTCGAGAAGATGGAGGGAGAGATGAACACCCTCGGCAACCACTTGCGGAACGCGCGGGGCAAGCACGAGGACGTAGAGAAGCTCGTCGGTGACGTGCAACGGCGGCTGAGCAGGCTGGCCGAGGAGAAGGAGGCGACATGAACGGTGTGTACGGGCGGTATCTGGAAGCGGACCTTTCTTCCGGGACGACGCGGGACCGAGAGATCCCGACGGCGTGGCACGAGCTGCATCTCGGGGGGCGGGGAATCGCGGCGCGGCTCCTGTTTGATGTCCCCCCCGGCACAGGCGCGCTCGCTGCGGAGAACGTACTCGTGTTCGCCACGGGTCCGTTCCAGGGGACGGGCCTCGCCGGGGCCGGGCGGCACGTGGTGATGGCCGTGTCCCCCAAGACCGGCTCCATCGCCGACTCCTACGTAGGGGGCTTCCTCGGCCACGAGCTCGGGCGGTCCGGCTACGACGGGATTGTCGTCACGGGCCAGTCGAGCCGGCCGATGTACCTGCTCCTCTACGACGGGAAAGCCGAGCTCCGGGAGGCGAGCGATCTGTGGGGGAAACCCACCGCCGACGTGGACGCGACCCTGAAGGGGCGGCACCCCGGGGTGCGGGTCGCCCAGATCGGCCCGGCCGGGGAGAGGCTCGTCTCCCAGGCGTGCATCATCCACGACGTGAACCGGGCCGCGGGCCGGCCCGGCCTCGGGGCGGTGATGGGCGCGAAGCGCCTGAAGGCGATCGCCGTCCGCGGACACGCGGACAAGCCGCTCGCCAACCGGGCCGGGTTCGCCCGCGAGCGGGCCACGTTCGCCCAGGAGCTGATGGCCGATCCCGGCATGGTACAGTTTGGGGAGCTCGGCACCGCCCGCGGCGTGACCTGGCTCTCCGAGATGGGGATCCTCCCCACGAAGAACTTCCAGGACGGGGTCTTCGACCGGGCGGCGGAGATCGGCGGGGAGAGGATGAAGGAGACGATCCTCGTGGACCGCGAGACCTGCACCGGGTGCCCGGTCCGCTGCAAGCGCGCGGTGCAGACCGAGTTCATGGGGCGGGCCGTGGAACCCGTCTACGGCGGCCCGGAGTACGAGACCCTCGCCGCCTTCGGATCCCTGTGCCTGTGCGCCGAGTTGCCGGCGATCGCCCTGGCGAACCAGCTCTGCAACGCTTATGGCCTGGACACGATCTCGGTGGGCGTGGCCATCGCGGCCCTCATGGAGGCCTCCGAGCGGGGGCTCATCGCCGAGCAGGTCCCGTGGGGAGACGGGCCGGCGATCGTGGCGTGGGTAGAGCGGATCGCCCGCCGGGAGGGCCTGGGGGACGAAATCGCCTCCGGTCTTGAACCCTGGGCGCGGAAGATCGGGGCCGACTTCGCGATGACCGTGAAGGGGGTCGAGGTACCGATGCACGAGCCGCGTGGCAAGGCCGGCCTCGGGCTCTCCTACGCCCTCAGCCCGCGCGGGGCGACCCACCTGGAGGGGCTGCACGACACGATGCTCGAGGTGGATGCCCCGACGCCCGAGCTGGGGATAGACAAGGGAATGGACCGGTTCGCCCTCGCCGGCAAGGCGCGGGCCGTCGTGACGTACGAAAACGTGCGCTCGTTCGTGAACTCGCTCGTGATGTGCGCGTTCGTGACGCGGGAGACCGGTCCCCGCTACAACTTCCCGCACCTACGCAAGCTCGTCGAGCACGCGACCGGGCTCGATCTTGGCCCGGAGGACATGCTGCAAATCGGGGAGCGTAACCTCGCCCTGCTGCGGCTCTACTCAGGCTGGGCCGGCCACGGGCGGGACGCCGACCGGCTGCCTCCGCGGTTCCACGAGGCCATGCCGCACGGGGCGTCCGCCGGCCGGCCGATCGAGCGGGACGCGTTCCGGGCCGAGGCGGAGGCGTGCTACCGGCTGCGGGGCTGGGACGAGCGCGGCCCGACCCCGGCCAAGCTCCGCGAGCTCGGCCTGGGCGACCTCATCCGTGGCGGTTGAGGGCGGCGAGAGCGTCTCCCGTCACACATCGGTTCAGCCCGTGTGGAACTCGGGCCGCAACTCTGGCTCTGGGATGAACCGACAGGCCTGACGGAAGATGGCATGCACCGTTCCGGTATCCAGTTCCTCGTGTCGAGGGACCGTTAGGACCTAGCAGCCTGTGTGCCAGTAGCCCGCTGAGCCTTCGGCCACGCGGAGAAGATCGGATC
>CAYSZC010000079.1:0-5544 GCA_964435345.1 uncultured Thermotogaceae bacterium | reverse complement strand
GTGGTAGAAAGGCCGAGGTGGATAGCCACTCCCTGTCCTGTTGTGAAACAGGTTCTAGAGAGCGTGCCCCTGCTGCAGCGCGGCCCGATTCTCGGTCGGGCCGGGCCCGCCCTGCGCAGCGGCCATCAGGACAGCCAGGTCAACAACCTCCAGCCGGGCCAGGAAGCCCAGGGCCGCAACCGGGCTCATTCGACCGGGATCGCCGGGCCGACCCTGCGTGGTGGCGGCGATGAACGGCTTGTACAGGGCGCGTACCCCCTCCGGCACGGGGAGACCCCCCACGGCCTCGTCGGCGACGAGGAGCGCATCCGGCCGGAGCCGAGCGAGAACCTCGCCCGCCGCGCTCGCGTGGAGCACCACGGCCACGTCGGCCTTCTCTAGATACGGGAACAGGATCGGGCGCGAGGAAGCCAACACCTCGGAGTGGACCGCGGTCCCCATCACCTCCGCCCCGAACGCGTAGCGGAGGGCGACGTGGTTCCCGTCGGCGAACCACGCTCGGGCCAGGAGCCGGCCTGCGAACACGATTCCCTGGCCCCCGATCCCGGAGATGACGACCGCCTTCTCGTCCCGGCTCATCCCTCCACCCGCTCCCGGCGTAAGCCGACCAAGGTCTCTCCGAGGCCAGGCCGGTCCCGATCGGCGTACTCGCCGACCAGGAACCGCTCCTCGAGGTCCGCCACGCCTCCTTCCCCGCACGGCACGCTCCGTTCACGCAGCCAGCGCAGGAACGCCGCGGGTTCCATCTTGAGCTTCCCTCCCACCCGGACCGGACACTGGGCGAGGGCCTCCACGAACCGGAACCCCCGCTTGCCGAGGGCCTTGTGGATCGCCCGCTCCAGCTCGCGGCCATGGGCCACCGTCCACCGCGCAACGTAGTTCGCCCCGGCCGCGGCGACCACGGCCGCGGTGTCCATCGGGTGCTCCGGGTTCCCGTACGGCGTCGTCGAGGTGGGAACGCCGTGGGGGGTCGTGGGGCCGACCTGGCCCCCGGTCATCGCGTACACGAGGTTGTTGACCATGATCACGAGGAGGTCCGCGTTGCGGCGGGCGGCATGGAGGAGGTGGTTCCCCCCGATCCCGGCGATGTCCCCATCGCCGCCGACGACCACGACTTGCAGCTCCGGCCGGCGGAGCTGGACCCCGATCGCGGTCGGGACGGCCCGGCCGTGGGCGACATGGAGGCTGTCCGCACGAAGGTGGGGGCTGGGGATCCACGCCGCGCACCCGATCCCGCTCACGAACACGAATCTGTCGAGCGTGTCGTGCCCGTGGCGAGCGATGGCCCGCACGAGCGCGCCCAGCGCGAGGCCGTTCCCGCACCCTGGGCAGAACGGGCCCGGCAGGAGCTCCGCCCGCAGGTACTTGTGCAGGGGGTGGGTCATCTCAGCACCGCGCACACCTTGTCCGCGACCTCGGACGGGTAGAGCGGGACCCCGCCCCCGACCTTGGATAGGCCGTGCACAGGGCATCGCCCCGCCGCGACCCGCTCCACGTCGAGCACAAGCTGCCCGAGCGAGAGCTCGGGCACGACGATCGCCCGGACCCGTTCGGCGAGGGCCCGGATCGGCCCCTCCGGGAGCGGCCACAGGGTCTTCAGGACGATCACACCCAGGCTCACGTCTCGCTCCCGAAGAAGCTCCCGGGCCGCGAGCGCCGCCCGAGCCGCCGACCCGTACGCCACGATCCCCACATCGGCCCCTTCCAGGCCGTGCTCGTCGTACAGGGCGAGATCGTCCACGTTGAGCCAGATCTTGCTCATCAGACGTTCCGCCAGTGCCCGATGGACCACGGGATCGGACGTGAACCGCACCCCGCGATCGTCGTGGGTAGACCCCGTCATGAGAACGCCGCGCCCCTCGCCCAACGGAGGCATCGCCGGGGCGAGCCGCGGATCCCTCGATCCAAACGGGAGCTCGTCGCCCACAGGTCGCCGGCGCTCGACCCGCTCCACCTCGTCCGGCACGGTCACGCCCTCCCAGGTGTGGGCGATTAGCTCGTCGGAGAGGAGGATCACCGGCACGCGCAGCCGCTCCGCGGTGTTCACGGCGCGCACGGCGAGGTCGAAGCAGTCCTGGGCCGTCGCGGGCGCGTACACCACGAGGTGTTGGTCCCCGTGGCGGCCCCAGCGGGCCTGCATCAGGTCGCCCTGACCCGCTTTGGACGCCTGGCCCGTGCCCGGTCCGAGGCGCATCACGTTCACCACCACGAGCGGGGTTTCGGTCATGATCGCGATCCCCAAGGCCTCCTGCATCAGGGAGAACCCGGGGCCGCTCGTGGCGGTGAGGGGCTTGCCTCCCGCCCACGCGGCGCCGATCAGCATGAACACAGACGCGATCTCGTCCTCGGCCTGAATGAAGGTCCCCTCTCGCTTGGGGATCTCGCGGGCGAGATGCTCCATGATCTCCGAGGACGGGGTGATCGGGTAGCCAGCGTAGAAGTCCACCCCTGCGGCGAGGGCCCCCTCGGCCACGGCGATGTTCCCCGCCCACAACCGGCGCCCTGGGTTCATAGACGCCAAGGATACCGCAGAGTGAGGCCGGAGGGGATCCCCGGGATGAACGTACAATGCCAAGCGGTATCCCATGGCGAAGACCGGCGCAGGGAGTCTTCTTATCCGCCAGGCACGGCGCCTCCTCCCCGACGGGGCGTCCGAAGGGGACTGCCTGGTACGGGACGGACGCATCGCGGCGTTGGGCGAGGTGCGGAAACCAGGGCGCGTTCCGGAGCTGCACGCAGAGGGACGGCTCCTCGCGCCGGGGTTCCTCGACCTCCACGCTCACGGCGGAGCGGGAGCGGATTTCGCGGACGCCGACCCGGAGGCAGCGCAGGCGGTCGTACGGTTCCATACCGAGCATGGCACGACCGGACTCCTCGCCTCGATCGTCCCCGGCCCCCTGGACCGGATGCGACAGGCGATGGCAGCGGTGGCTGGCGTACCGGGGATCCTCGGCATCCACCTCGAAGGGCCGTTCCTCAACCCGGACAAGTGCGGGGCGCTTGACCCCCAGTGGTTCCTTCCTCCGAGTCGAGAGGCGTTCCGGAGGCTCGTGGCCGGGTTCGAGGATCAGGTCAAGATCGTCACGTTCGCCCCCGAGCTCCCCGGGGCGCTCGACCTCCTCGCCGAGATCCGAGCCATCGGGGCTGTCCCCGCGATCGGGCATACCGCGGCCACGTTCGAGGAAACGGTCGCGGTCCTCGATCGAGGGGCAAGCCATTTCACCCACCTCGGGAACGCGATGTCCGGGCTCCACCATCGCGAGCCCGGCACCGTGGGAGCGGCCCTGGCTTCGCAGGCCTCCCTGGAACTAATTGCCGATGGGGGCCACGTCCACCCCGCGTTCGTCCGCCTCGTCGTGGAGTTCCTTCGCGGACGGGGAGAGCTTGATCGGCTGTGCCTGGTCACCGACGCCACCGCCGCTGCGGGAATGCCTGATGGGAGCTACCGCTTGGGGGACCGTGAGGTTCGCGCCCAGGACGGGGAAGTGCGGCTCGCGGATGGAACCCTCGCCGGTTCCGCCCTCACGTTGGACCAAGCAGCCCGGAACGCTCTCCAGTTCGCGGATCTCTCGCTGGAGGAGGCCCTCTCCCTCGTCACGGCGAACCCAGCGCGGGGCCTCGGGCTCGGAGAAGAGAGAGGAGCGCTTGCCGTGGGTGCAAGAGCCGACCTTGTCCTCCTCGACCCGGACCTGTCCGTCTGGGCCACGATCCGCGGGGGCAAAATTGCCTTCCTGCTGGAGTGAGACCTCCAACGCGGCCTCTGAGCTTCGGGCACTCCAGGTTCACTGATGTGACTCGGCGGCTTGACACCCAGGGGCCACACGTGTACCATGCGCCTACGACTGACAGGGTTCGTTCGTGAGGGCCCGTGGCAATAGCCGTCAGTCGTCTTTGTTTGTCTGTACACCTGTTCAGCGGTATGCTGCCGCCGTGTACATCCTGTACATTGACGAGTCCGGCAACGAGAAGGATCCGGCAGACCGTTTCTTCGTTCTAGGCGGAGTAGCGGTTTTCGAAAGACAGACCTTCTACTTGTCGGAATCCTTCGACCAATTGCAGCAACGCCTCATTCCAGGATCTCCCCCATTGCGGTTCCATGCCTCTCACCTGCGTTCTGGGAAGGCGGAGTGGCGCAGAGTACCTGAGGCAACGCGAAGCGCGTTCCTTCATGACATAGGACAGCTCATCACACGCATTGGCACCCAGAGACGACCGGGCCTTATCGCGCTCGCAGCCGCAATCCAGAAGTCCGACAGGTTGCACGGAGAGGATGCCGTACAGAGAGCCACAGAGGAGATCTGCAGGCGATTTGACATCTTCCTGATGCGAAGACACACCGAGGCCCAAGACACTCAGCGGGGGGTGATTGTCTTCTCGCAAAGCAGGTTTGACGCACGCGTTAAGCTATGGGTTCGCTCCTTCCGCGAGCTCGGCACTAGATGGGGCGTTCTACGGAACCTCGCCGACATTCCCTACGTAGCGGAGATGGCTGAGTCCCGCCCTCTTCAGGCAGCCGATTTTGTGGCACATGCAGTCTTCCGCCTGTATGAGCATCGCGATCCAACATTGGTCACAGATCTGCTCCCCTTGTTCTGCGAGAAGGACGGGACCCTGCATGGTTTGGTGCACGTCAAGCCCCCTGGGGGGAGATGTGACTGCCCCGCGTGCGCCAGCCGAAGGTCCCCGGGCAGCATGGGAAGTTGGGTGTGATCCTCTTCGCCCGGATGGTTATTGGACGTGGTCCTGAGACCCAGCGTCTTCCTCCGAGTCTTGTTCCACAGCTTATGGCGGCGTCCTACACACCGTTCTGCAAGACCTGACATCATTCCCCAGGAGCGAACTTGGGCCACGGCAGGCGGCTCCGTGGTAGAATCCGGCTGAGAGAGCCATGAAGAAGTGGATCGTTGCGGACCGCGAGCATCTGGGCGGGGCTCCCAGGATCAGGGATACGCGCATCTCGATCTCCCTGCTCCTGGAACTGCTGTCCTCCGGGATGACCATTCCCGAGATCGTGAAGGAATACCCGAGCCTGAGCGAAGAGGCCATCCGCGGCGCCCTGGAGGAACTGGCTCACTCCGATCTGCTGACGGTCCGATGAGGGTCCTGCTCGACGAGAACCTTCCCGATTCTTTGGTGGAAGCGCTTCAAGCATTGGGCCACCATACGGATTCCATCAACCGCTTGCGCCTGAAGGGCATCGCCAACGGGACCCTGTATCGGCAGGTTGCACGGGATTATGACCTCTGTTTCACCCGCGACGCCGGGTTCGTGCAGAGCGTGCGCCACACGCCCCAGTCATCCGGGTTGAAGCTGCTCCGAGTGGTCATCCCACAGCAAGCGGCCAAGTCGTTCGTGGAGGCGTTCGTGAAAGCCTTGCGAGACACAGAATGGTCGCGCTACCGGAACGGCGATGACCGGCCATGATCTGCTCGGGCCGCGGCGGCATAAGGGCATCGTCGGTGGCAAGCCCCGTCACACCAGTTGTTGTAGCGGCACATCTCATCAGCGACGAGCGCCCCTGGTTTCTGGAGGGCCTGCGCCCTG
>CAYSZC010000078.1:4342-5675 GCA_964435345.1 uncultured Thermotogaceae bacterium | reverse complement strand
GTAGAACGTCGCCCGTTCCACCGCGGCCCAGGTGATGTGGATCCGATCCCGAAACTCTCCGGGGGACGCCGTGACCCGGGTCGGGGCTTGGTCCGGGGGAAGGGGCGGCACCAAATCGAGGAGCGCGCACCCTCCGAGCAAGATCCCCGTGACGAGCAGCGCCAACCACGCACATGCTTTCCGAGCGAGCTTCTGCGTTCTGTCTTTCATCTGCCATCCCCTCCTCTACCTGTCCACCTGTCCAAATCATAGGCAAGGGCAGCGGCGGTGACAAACGCGGGCAGCCGGAGGTCGAGCGCCCGCAGTTCGGCCATGATCGCGTCCGGCGGCGTGGGCAGATCCCGCATGATTTCCTGTTCCAGGGCGAGGAGCTGGGGGAGCGCACGCGCGATCCGGTCGCCGTCGGAGGCGTAGCGGCAGGAGAGGGAGGTCACCCGCGCGACGAGCCCGACCACCTCGTCTTCCTCGACGATCTTGTCTGCGTAGTGGACGAGCTTCTCCTCCCACGTGCGGGGCGCCCGACCGAGGACGTGGCGCGCGGCGATCGCGGCGAGGTCCGGCCAGCCCAGCTCGCGGAGGGCTCTCTCCGCTTTCACCCCATGGTCAGCCGGCTTCTCCGAAGAGACCTTGTCCAGGTCATGAAGTAGGCCTCCGCGGTGGACGAGAAGGGGGTCCACCGCTGTCCCCTGCTCACGCAGGCGCAGAGCAAGGCGGTGGGCGACCGCCGCCACGGCGAGGGAGTGCCGGACGATGTTTGGCGGGACCCCATGGCTGTGCAGGATCCGCAGCGCGTCGGCGATGTCGGGGCGCCAACGCCGCTCCAAGAGCGCGGGGAGCTCGACCATGGCCCGTACCTCCGCGTCGTGGACCGGGTGGACGGTCGGGCACGGCGTCCCGGCGGGGTTGAACCAGATCGCCCGCAATCCGGCGGTCTTGGCCCCGACGATGTCTACCTCGTAGGCATCTCCGACCATCGCGGCCTCGCCGGGGGCCAAAGCCAGCCGCTCCAGAATGGCGCGGAAGAACGCGGGATCGGGCTTCGCGACTCCCAGGTCGGGGGCCGTGACCACGAGGTTGAAGTAGCAGTCGAGCGGCGTGACCCACGGGCGGCCGTTCGTGGCCACGGCGAGCGTGTACTTCCCGTGGAGCGCCCGCAGCGCTTCCTCTGCGCCGGGGATCGCCTCGGCCCGCGGCCCGTCGGCCGCCGCTCCCACTTCCGGCGACTCGTGCAACAGCGTTCCTCCCCGGTCGAAGAGAACTGCGCGCAGCCGTACGTCTCCTCGGGTCATCTTGGCACGATCTTACCCGTGCTCCGCAGGCGGGCGCCTACCGC
>CAYSZC010000078.1:0-4242 GCA_964435345.1 uncultured Thermotogaceae bacterium | reverse complement strand
CGAACGCCCAGGCGATGAGAGCCTGAACGGCCTCGGTCGCGTAGCCACGTCCTCGATGGGCTGGGGCTACCCCGTAGCCGATCTCCACGGTCCCGTCCTTGTCGGGCTGGCCATTGAACCCCGCGTCCCCGACCACCACGTTCTGTTCTGTGTGCAGCGCGATCCAGATCCCCCAGCCCAGGGCCGCGGGGTCGTGGAGGAGTTCCTGCACGTAGAGCGGGAGGATCTCCGCGAGCTCGGGGGACGGCCAGTCCGGGGGGATCCGCGCCCCGAAGATCTCCTTCAACTCGTGGCGATCCCCGATCAGGGATCGGGCGATGTCGAGCGGACACGCCGCGATCGTTAGCCGGGCCGTGATGAGCCGCACAGCGTGCATCGTACCCGGGGCATCAGAGAAAGACGCCCGGCGGGAGACCCCGCCGGGCGCAGGTGCTACGTTGGGACGGGCTACTTCCCCGCCGGCCTGAGTTCGAGCGACCGGAGGAGGAGCAGATCCAGGCGGTTCACCGCCGCCTTGAGTCGGCCGATCGTGCGGCCCAGCTCCTCCGGGTTCGCCGCACCGGGAGTCCTCTCTTCGAGGCGCTCCTGGACAAGTTCGACCAGTCCCTGAGCGAACTGGTGGAACTTCTCGGCCAGGCGAGGCTCCATTCCTTGAGTGAACCGGCCCACGAACTGCCTCACCGACTCGCGGAACTCCGCGAGCTGGCGGGCCTCTTGTTCCAGGTCGAACAGGAGCCGGTGCAGAAGAAGGTTCAGCTTGATCAGTTCCATCTGCACGTCCTTAGGCTCGATCTCTGCCGGCTCCTTGGCCACCTCATGGAGATCCTTCAGGATGTCCTGGATTGGCTCCAAACGCGGGGCGATCATCGGGAGCGCCCGATGGAGGGTCCCAATCCCCTCGGCAATCTCGTGCAGCGTGAAGGCGAGCACCCTGGCGAACTGAACGCGCTCTGCCCGTGGCCTCGGCGGGGTCGGGGGCGCGGCAAGGGCCCCCACCGCGGTGATGGCCAACGCTCCGATCAATCCTACGACAAGCAACTTCCTGGACATGGTACGACCTCCTTTGCTGATTTGGATCCGATGTCTGTGCATCGGGCACCGTGCGGAGGGTAGGGGAGTTCCGATCACGGGTACACCGCACCGCGGTCAACGCGCGGTCAACGCTCGCCCAAACCTTGCCCCCGATGTGCCCGATCCCCTAACCTTCCCCCGTGCGTGCCATGGTTCGGAGCTGGCGGATCGCGGTCTCCGTGGCGGTGGTGGTGCTTACCGGTATCGCCGTGGGCCTGTTCGCCGCCGCCCACCGGAAGGCACTGAGCGAAACGTTCCGCGGTCAGGGGGTCGCGTTCGCGGTGGCGTTCGCCGATGCTGCCGAGGAATGGCTCGCTTCTGGAGACACGGAGGCGATCGCGCGGGCGGCGCGGCTGATGTTCCTGGGGAGTGTGCTCTACGTGCAGGTCCTCTCCGATGGCGTTCTCCACGTGGACGAGCGCCGAGCGACGCTTGCCGAGGCCGAACTCGCCACGGTGAGCGGCCCGTCCCGCATTCCCCAAGCCGGGTATGCGAGGATCTTCCAGGGTCCCCAAGCCCTCGACGTGGTCGTCCCACTTCTTGCGGGTGGGCCGGGTTACGTGCGGGTGGGGTTCGATACGGGCTCGATCATTTCCAGCACGCGTAGCGGGGTGCTCGTGGCGGCGGGGATCGGGGTCGGGTTCGACCTCGCCGTGATCGGTCTCCTGTTCCTGGGGTCAAGAAGACGGGCTCGTCCGGTCCCGGTGGGGAGCCAGCTCGGCCCAATGGCGATCCGCATCGGCGACCTCGGGATCGAGGAGGACCAGAAACGGGTCACCCTCGCCGGGAAGCCCGTGGCCCTTCCTCCTAAGCAGTACGCGCTCCTCTCGCTCTTGGCGAGCGAGCCAGGGCGGGTGTTCTCCGACCGGGAGATCCTCTCCGCCGTGTGGCCGGACTCCCGCTACGCCAACTCGAAGGACGTGAAGCAGCACATCTACCTGTTACGGCGACGGCTGGGCAAGGCGCAACCGGGCGCGGAAGGGGCGATTGTCAATGTCCCGGGGTTCGGGTACCGGCTCGAACCGACGAAGGGGGATCATTGACCCGCTGTTGGTGGCCCCTTGACCAGAGAGGGCCTAGAGTGGAGCGGTGAAAGGAGGAGCGATGAACCAGAAGCGGATGATCGCGGGCGTGATCGGGTTGGCCCTGGCGTGGGGGGCGGTCGGCATCGGTACCCAGCCGGATCCCGCTGCTCCCGCGGTGCCTCCAGACGTGGCGCGGATCGTGATCACGCTCCGGGCGATGAGCGAGCGGCTGCGGATCTCTCTTCACCTGTCCACGATGGGCGTGCTTTCCCCGACCCCAGTGGACCAGCGCCTGTACGCGGGCCAGGTGGTGAACCTCCTCGTGGGGTCGGGCGGCCAGCACTTCAACCCGCGGCTGGCGCCGGAGAGACCGGTTCCCGGACTTATCCCCGAGGCGCGGGCCCTGCTCGAGTTCCTCCCTCGGGCAGAGATTCCAGAGGAGATCCGAGCGCGGGTGACCTTCCTGGCGAAGAAACTGCACGCGTTCCTGAACATGGCCCTTGAGGAGTCGCTCCAGGTCCTACGCAGCCGGCGGCTGGACGTCGGCGCCGATCGCATGCTGCGCGCGTTCGCCTTCCTCAACGCGGCCTTGGGGCGGGAGGCCGACCCTGTGCCCTTGGGCGGGGTGCTCGCCCTCCTGCGGATCCTCCCGCCGGTGCTGTAGCGACCCACGCGATGGTCTGAACGAACCCGTTCGCCGCAGAGGTCGCCGAAGACGCGGAGGAGTCCTGGTCAGCCTACTCGGGGTTCGAGGTTTGAACCCTGACATAAGCCTTCTCGGCGGGCTCGGCGTGCTCCGCGGTGAAACGCATCTCTCGGCATTCCTCGGGCGGGAGGTGACGCCCCGGCAGCCTGTGTGCGAATAGCCCGCTGAGCCTTCGGCCACGCGGAGAAGATCTGATCCCCGCGGTTGGATACAGACTCACCGCAGAGACGCTGAGAACGCTTCACTCCAACCCATGCCGTTCGGGTTCCTCTGCGACCTCGGCGGCCTCGGCGGTAAACAAGCCATGGACTCCGCCGTGCGTACAGAGCTACAGCGGGAATCCGCGAGCCGAAGGTCCGCGTGCCGCAGGTCCGCGGCCCCCGGGGTTCCCCCACGGGCTGCTATCGGGGAGGCTTTCTCGCCCGCAGCGTGAACAAGAGCGGCACCATCCCCGCGTACTGGGGAAGCCTGTACCATCGTCCGTCCTCGGTCATGCTTGGGAATCGGCGGAAGAACTCCCGGTCGTACTCGTTCAGGAACTCGATTCGCAGACCCGCTCCGACCACCGCGTTTAGGACGTCGCTCAGTGCCCAGTCCCATTCGTGTGCGGGGTGCTGCAATCGGTGCGAGGGGTCGGCGTAATCGGGCCCGCCGGCGTCCCATCTCGTGGGCTCGGGGTGGTGGAAGTACGAGCGGACGAACGAGAGCACGCCTGGCGATCGCTCTTCGAGCGCGTTCAGGATCGGGTGCGACTCCATCAGGTAGAAGACCCCATCGGGCTTGAGAAAGTGCGCGATGATCCGCGCCCACGCATCGAGATCGCGCAGCCAGCACAGGACGCCGCGCGA
This sequence comes from uncultured Thermotogaceae bacterium, assembly GCA_964435345.1. Lineage (GTDB taxonomy): Bacteria > Bipolaricaulota > Bipolaricaulia > Bipolaricaulales > Bipolaricaulaceae > Bipolaricaulis. The sequence goes on along the minus strand of CAYSZC010000078.1, from coordinate 592 downwards.
CGTGTACACGATGTCGAACTGCTCGCTCAGGACGTCGGGCAGGTCGTAGACGTTGGATCGGATGAACCTCGCGGAGAGCCCGACCTCGTCCCGCAGCGCCTCGGCGCACGCGATCGCCTCAGCAGAGAAGTCCACGCCGGTGACGACCGCCCCGCGGCGGGCCCAGGCCAGCGTGTCCGTCCCGATGTGGCACTGGAGATGGAGAAGCCGCTTGTTTCGTACATCGCCGACCTCCCGGAGCTCGATTGGGTCGAGGATCTCCTCCCCGTCGCGAAGGAGCTGGACCTCCCTGTAGGCTCGGATGTGGACGCGGGCCATTTCGTCCCACAGACGGCGGTTCGATTCCTCTGCCGGGCAGTGTTGTTCACGGTCGGTCATTGCGTATCGGCCTCCCTCTGGAGCGAAGTTTGCCCGCCGCGAAGAGAGGGGTCGAGAGGGACGCAGCATCCACTGCCTTGCGATCTTGTAGTGGGCCAAGAGATCGTTACCACCCCTGAGCAGTTGGTACTGATCCGACCTGCCTGGCGGGCAGACAGGTCGAGCACGAGGGGCGGGAAGAGCGCGAACTCTTGGGGTAGATCGTACCCCAGCT
>CAYSZC010000077.1:0-5681 GCA_964435345.1 uncultured Thermotogaceae bacterium | reverse complement strand
CTGTATCCAACCGCGGGGATCCGATCTTCTCCGCGTGGCCGAAGGCTCAGCGGACTATTCGCACACAGGCTGCTATAGTGGCGCAACACCACCCGGGAGGGATCCTCGTATGACCAAGGAAGAGTTGCTGTGGATGCTGGACGAGCTTCTCCCCATAGACCCGAACCCCACGATGTTCCTCGCCACGCGGGACGACCGCTCGCCCCACGTGCGTCCGCTGAGCCTGGTGCGAGACGGCCTTCGGTTCTACACGGGCTCGGCGCGGCGCTCCGACAAGGCTCGGCAGATCGCGGCCCACCCCGAGGTGGAGTTCGTCGTCCTGTTCAAGAAGGGCGAAAACACCGGGTACCTCCGGGTGGCGGGGAAGGCCGTGGAGGTCAAGGGAAAACCCCTCCACGAGGCGTGGACGCGAGGCAAGGGCTGCGTGTACTTCCCGGGCGGGCTTGACGGTCCGGACCTGATCGCCTTTCGGATCGAGCCAACCCAAGTCCGGCTCCTCGCCCCCGGAGAAGAGGACGCGGAGGAACTCCCCACGGCCTGGTTCAGGTAGCCGGGACCCTCGCTCCCGGGACGCCCGCAACGTATTCGTCCAGCGCCGAGATCCCAAGGACGCAGAGCACATCGGGATGCGTAGCGCGTTGCGGATTCCATCGGCGCGATCTGCTTTCCTACCGCAGGGGAGAGCGCTGGGGAGGCTCCCCCGACAAGGAAGTTGACGACAGATCTGTAGACGATAAACTTGTCGTACGATGTTCACCCTGCGCCCGGCCTGCGGCGAGGACTTCGTGGACCGCGACGAGCTCCTCGCGGAGATGGTGGAAACCTTGGTCTCCCCACACGAGCGGATGGGGTTTGCCCTCGTTGGCCGGCGCCGCATGGGGAAGACCTCGGTTTTCCTGGAGGTCGTCCGCCGTTTGGATGAGAACCCCGGAGTGATCCCGGTATACGTCTCTCTGTGGAGCCTGGTGGAGGGGACGCTCGGGGAGTTCTCACAGCTCCTGGTGCGGGAGACCTTGGAGCGATTCCAGGAACGGGGAAAGCTCCCGCTCTCCGTGCGAGCACGGAACCTCCTCTCTGCCCCCCTCGATCTTCTCCACGACCTCTTGGCGAGGGTGCAGATCTCGGTGAGACTGCGGCAGAACATCGAGGTCCTCCTCCAACTTGCCCGCGCCGAGGAGCAGCCCGCGGCCGCGGAGCTGTTGGAGCGAACGCTCTCGCTCCCGGAGAGGCTGGCCGAGGAAACCGGGGTCCGCTGTGCCCTGTTCGTGGACGAGTTCCCCACGGTGTTGGAGCTGAGACACCTCGGGGACACGCTGGGAGAGGGCGTGGTGCGCAAGCTGCGCACCTCCTACGAGGGCATGAGGTCCACCGTGCTCTCCGTCTCTGGGTCGGTCCGAGGTACGATGGAAGCAACGATCCTCGCGCCGGGTGCTGCGTTTTGGCGGCAGTTCGTGGTCCGGGAGATCGGCCCGCTCCCCCAAGAGGCGGTGCACGCGCTCCTCGCACGGAACCTCGCCCGTCCCATCACGGAGGAGGCGGTGGAAGCGGTGTGGGCGTTCACGCAGGGGATCCCGTTCTACGTACAGTTCCTCGGTCGGGAACTGGGCCGGATGACGGGGAAGGTGACCCCGGAGGCCGTGGCCCGGGCAGGTGAGGAATTGCTGACCGAAGAGGGCGATTTGCTGTTCCGCGAGGAGTGGATGCGGCTCACTTCCAAGGAGCGGACGGTGGCGATGGCGTTGGCTCATGGACACTCCGCGCCCACGCCAATCGCCCACGAGGTAGCGGACACGCCGAACGTAGTCTCCCGCTATCTCCTGTACCTGGAGAAGAAGGGGCTCGCCGAACGGAGCGGCCGCGGGGAGTGGCGCCTCGCCGACCCGGTCCTCGCCCGCTGGATTGCCCGCCAAGCCTAACCCGCGAACTTCCTGAGCTCACGAGCGTCCAGGTTTCCGAGGGTCGAGTTTCGGGGCCTTGCCGGAGGCGACGAGTTCCTTCCCCCGCTCGGCAAGCTTGTACTTCTGGACCTTGCCCGACGGGGTCATCGGGAACTCCGCGCCCACCACCACGTATCGCGGTACCTTGAACGCCGCGATCCGCTGGGCGCAGAAGTCCACGATCTCTTGGGGATCTGGGTTATGCCCTTCGCGGGGGATGACGAACGCCATCCCCGCCTCGCCCATCACCCGGTCCGGCACCCCAACCACGGCCACGTTCTGCACGCCGGGGTGGGTGAACAGGACCTCTTCCACCTCCGCCGGGTAGACGTTGAACCCGCCGACGATGTACATGTCCTTCTTGCGGCCCACGATCCGCACGTACCCGTCCCCATCGAGCGTGGCGAGGTCCCCGGAGTAGAGCCACCCTTCCTCGTCTATCACCTGTCGCGTCGCCTCGGGGTCCTTCCAGTACCCGAGCATCACGTTGTACCCTCGGCAGGCGAGCTCGCCGGTGTCCCCGAGCGGCATCTCCTGGCGAGCGTCGTCCACGATCTTGACCTCGATCCCGGGGAGGGCCTTCCCCACCGTCTCCACCCGCTTGTCGAGCGCGTCCTCGAACCGGGTCATCGTGATCACGGGAGACGCCTCGGTGAGCCCGTAGGCGATGCACGCGTTGCACCCCAGCTCCTCCATCGTCCCCCGCATCACCTCTACCGGGCACGGGGCCCCGGCCATGATCCCGGTGCGCAGGCTCGACAGATCGTACGGTTCCCCCGCTCTCACCGCCTTGCGCTGCTCCTCAAGCTCTAACACGAACATCGTCGGCACCCCGTACACGACGCTCACCCGGTGCTCTTGGATCAAATCGAGAGCCTGGTCGGGCTTGAACACGGGCATCGGCACGATCCCCGCCCCCCACGTGACCGCGCCCAGAATCCCCATCACGCACCCAAAGCAGTGGAAGAACGGAACGGCGAGGAGGAACACATCTTTCTCGGAGACGCGCATGACCTCCGTGATCTGGCGGGCGTTCTCGGCCATGTTGTGGTGGGAGAGCATCGCCCCCTTGGGGTGTCCGGTGGTTCCCGACGTGTAGAGAATGAACACGCAGTCGCCAGGGTCCATCCCCTTCTGGCGGCGGGCGACCTCGGCCCGAGCGTCGCGGTCCTCCCCCAAGGCCAGGACGTCGGTGTACGGGCGCGTCCCCGGCGCGGTCTCGCCGACCGCGATCGCCTCCCGAAGCAGGGGGAGCGTCCCGCGCACCTCGGCGAGCAGCGCTGCGTAGTCAATGCCGAGGAACCCTGGGGCGAGAAACACCGCCTTGGCCTCGGCGTTTCCCAGGATGTACCCGACCTCGTGGGTCTTGTAGCGGGTGTTCATCGGGACGACCACCCCGCCGGCCCTGGCGATCGCGAAGTAGGCGGTGATCCACTCCGGGATGTTCGACATCCAGATCCCGACCTTGTCGCCGGGCGCAATCCCGAGCTTCGCCAGCCCCGCCGCGAGCCGGTCCACGTCCTGGGCGAGCTCGCGGTACGAGATCGTGCGGCCCTCGTAGAACACGGCGGGACGATCGGCGAACCTGCGGACCGTCTCTTCAAGCACCTGGGGTAACGTACGCACTGTTTCTCCTCCTCGGTTCCGTCTGGCCCGCAGTTTAGGGGAGCCCGGGGGGACTTGCCACCCTGCCCCTGGCCCTCCCCGGCACGGGGAACTAACCCGCTCGGGAAAGCCCCGGACTCCGAGAGCTGAGGGCGAACCTTCCTGTCTCGGTTCGCCCAACCCCCCGGCCTTGCGATCCTCTTCTGCGGGGCGGCTCGCACGTCAAGCGAATATCGGTATAATCGTACCGAAATCGTCCTACTGGCGACACGAGGAGCGCGTGGCGAACCTGATGAAGATGTCCGAGGCGACGGCGCTGGGCCTGCACGCCATGGTCCTGGCGACACGGGCGGAGGGAGCGATCTCGGCGCCCGCGATCGCCGCGGAGCTTCACGCATCGGAGGCCCACCTGGCAAAAGTCCTTCACGCTCTCACCCGAGCCGGCCTCCTCGAGTCGAAGCGCGGTCCCAACGGGGGGTACACGCTGGCCAAACCCGGATCCAAGACCACGCTTCTCGATGTCTACGAGGCGCTCGAAGGCCCGGTGAGACGAGACGGTTGCCTGTTCGCCAAACCGGTATGCAACCAAGTGGAGTGCATCCTCGGCGGCCTCGTGGAGCGCGTTCGGAACGAGGTCATCGGATACCTGGCGACGACGACACTGGAGGACGCGGCCAACGGCCGAAGGAGGTAGCGCGTGTTCTGCTATCAGTGCGAACAGACCAAGGACGGCAAGGGCTGTACGGCGTACGGGGTCTGCGGGAAGGATCCCACCACCGCGGCCCTGCAGGATGTCCTCTTGCACGTAACCAAGGGGATTGCGATGTACGCCCACCGTGCCCGCAAGCTGGCGGCGAAGGACCACACCGTGGATCGGTTCGTGATCGAGGCGCTGTTCACGACGGTCACGAACGTCAACTTCGATCCGCAGAGGCTCCTCGCCCTGGTCCGCCAGGCGACCCAAGTACGCGATCAGGCACGGGCCCTGTACGAGGACGCCGCCCGCGCCCGGGGGAAGGACCCCGCGCGCTTGGCCGGACCCGCGACGTGGGCCCCAGCGGACGAACTCGATGCCCTTCTCTCCCAACACAAGGACATAGCGATCGAATCCCGCCTTACGACGTCCGGCCCCGACGTGGTCGGCCTGCAGGAACTGCTCACGTACGGGTTGAAGGGCGCGGCGGCCTACCTCGACCACGCGATGATCCTCGGCAAAGAGGACGAGGCCCTGTGGGCCTACTTTCACGAGGCGTTGGACTTCCTCGCCGCGAACCCCACCGACATCGGCGCCCTGACCCAAATGTGCCTCCGCTGTGGCGAGGCCAACTACCGCGTGATGGAACTCCTCGATCAGGCCAACACCGAAGCCTACGGGATGCCCGAGCCGACCCGCGTCCGCGTTGAGCCCATCGCGGGAAAGGCGATCCTGGTGTCGGGCCATGACCTAAAGGACCTCGCCGCGCTGCTGGAACAGACCAAGGACAAGGGGATCAACGTCTACACCCACGGCGAGATGCTCCCCGCCCATGCGTATCCCAAGCTCAAGGCACACAGGCACCTCGTGGGGAACTACGGCGGGGCTTGGCAGAACCAGCAACGGGAGTTCGACGCGTTCCCCGGCGCGATCCTGATGACGACGAACTGCATCCAGAAACCCCGGGAGAGCTACAAAGACCGCATCTTCACCTCCGGGCTCGTCGCCTGGCCGGATGTAACGCACATTACAAACCGCGACTTCACGCCGGTCATCGCGGCGGCGCTGCGCGCGCCCGGATTCGCGGAGGATGGTCCGGACCATGCGATCACGGTCGGCTTCGCTCATAACGCTGTCCTCAACGCGGCGCCGGCCATTGTGGAAGCCGTGAAGGCGGGCAAGATCCGCCACTTCTTCCTGATCGGAGGATGCGACGGGGCCAAACCCGGGCGGAACTACTACACCGAGCTTGCTCAGGCCGTGCCGAACGACTGCGTGATCCTGACCCTGGCCTGCGGCAAGTACAGGTTCAACAAGCTGGACTTCGGCGACATCGCAGGGATCCCGCGACTGCTCGACATCGGCCAGTGCAACGACGCCTACTCGGCGATCCGGATCGCCCTCGCCCTCGCGGACGCCTTCGCAACAGACGTGAACTCGCTCCC
>CAYSZC010000076.1:0-5845 GCA_964435345.1 uncultured Thermotogaceae bacterium | reverse complement strand
ACCGACCTTGGAACAGGTGGCCGACCCGTTGGCGCCGGCGGCTGAACCACTGGGTGTACACTCCGTTCATCAACTGCCTCCCCCCGGGACAAGCTCCCCGCGGGGGTCTCGATCACGAGGTGGTGGTTCCTCATCAGGCAATACGCATGACAGAGCCAGCGGTAACGCCCGACGGCATCGCCCAGGGCCTCGAGAAGCTGCGCCCGATCGGCGTCACCGAGGAAGATCTCGTCCCGGGCGTTTCCACCACTGGCCACGTGGCAGACCTCACCCGCGTACTCCAACCGCAACGGCTGCGCCATGACCCCCCAGTCTACCCCAGAGGACCTTAAGAATCCAGATCTGATCCTATCCGGCGCCCTCTGCAAGTCGGCATCAGTGATTTACGCCATTAATCGGCGTCTACCCGGTCTCGTACGGTTTTCCGATATCGGCCGGTGGTCGTGCTCGCCCCATCACCCCGGCCAGCACCGCGATCGTGACCAGATAGGGGATCATCTGCATGAATTGCACCGGTACCCCCAGCCCTTGCAGCCTTATCTGAAGCGCATCGGCGAATCCGAATACAAGCCCGGCCGCCAGTGCGCGATACGGACGCCAGTTGCCGAAGATCATCACCGCCAGCGCGATGAACCCACGCCCACCCGTCATCCCCAAGGTGTACATGCTCAGATGACCGAGCGACAGGTGCACCCCGGCCAGCCCGGAGAGCATCCCGCTGACGATCACACAGATGTAGCGCGTCCGCTGCACCGGTACCCCGGCGGTCGCCGCCGCTTTGGCGAACTCGCCGACCGCACGCACCCGCAACCCCCATTTTGTCTTGAACAGGACGATCTGGGCGATGACGACGACCGCCAGCATCATGAACACGGTGGGAGCATGCGGCCCCAGGATCTCGCCGATCACCGGGATGTCCCTGATGAGCGGGATCTCCCAGCGGGGAAGGCCGGCGACCGCGCCCGAGGCGCCCCGCGAACCCCAGATAAGCTCGGACAGATACGCGGTAAGACCCAGAGCGAGGACATTGATCCCCAGCGCGCTCACAATCTGGTTGGCGCTGTATCTGATCGACAGGAAGGCATGGATCCATCCGCTCAGTCCTCCCACCACGATCCCCGCGATCAACCCGAGCCAGGGAGAGCCGGTCCAATGGCTGGTCAGCACCGCGAAGAAGGCGCCGAAGAGCATCATCCCTTCCATGCCGATGTTGATCACCCCAGACCGCTCGGTGAAGACCCCGCCAATTGCGGCCAACACTAACGGGGTCGCCATCCGCAACGTCGCTGTGAGCAGGGCGATGCTCAGAACATCCCAAATTGCGCTCATCTCTTCTGCCCCCTTTTCCGGATGAACTTCATCAATTTCGGGGCGGCGACGAGCAGGATGACCATTGCCTGCATGATGACCGTGATATCGAGCGGCACGTCGGTGGCTCGATCGACTGCCATCCCGCCTACGCGCAGCGCTCCGAACAGAAGAGCAGACAGAACGATGCCGATCGGGTGCAGCCTGCCCAGCAGGCCGACCGCGATCCCGTCCCACCCATGGCCGGGTGAAAAACCCTCGACAAAGCGCCGGAAGACGCCGAGGATCTCCCCCGCCCCGCCGAGTCCAGCGAGTGCCCCGCTCAGGAGGAGCGCCAGTATGATCGACCGCGTAATCGGCACACCGCCGGCCTCAGCCGCAGTCGGATTCAATCCGGCCGCCCTGATCCCGTAACCAGGCGATGTCTTCCACAAAAACAGGTAGACGACAAGGGCGCAAAACAGGGCGATAAATATCGCGGTTGTAAGCTGGGTCGGCGGCATGATCCTTGCCAACTCGGCCGTGGAAGCGATCCGCTCTGTGTGCGGTATCCAGCCGGGCGCCTTGAATGGGCCGAAGGCGAAGTAGCGCGTCAGCAGGATCCCCACATGGGCGAGCATCATCGTCGTCACCACCTCGTGCACCCCGCGCTTCGCCTTGAGAACGGCGGGGATCAGCGCCCAGAGAACGCCGGCCGCGGCACCGGCGGCAAGAGCGAGGGTGATGTGGATGATCGGCGGCAGCGGCGGCAAAGCGAACCCGACCCAGGCGGCGGCGAAGGCGCCGACTTGCAACTGTCCCTCGGCACCGATGTTGAACAGGCCGCACTTGAAGGCGACGGAGAACGCCAACCCGGTGAAGATGAGCGGGGTGGTGCGGGTAAGCGTCGTCCCGATCGCGGTCCTGCTCCCGAATGCACCGCGAAAGAGGTGATAGAAGGTCTCCAGGATCGGATGGCCGGTCACCCACAGGATGATCGCCCCGATCAGGAAGGCGGCGCAAACAGCCATAATCTCAGGCAGGATCGACAGCGGCGCCTTGGCCACCCTGGCCACCAGGCTCAGCTTCCGGTTCACGATGGCAGGGGGACGATCGCCCGGCTGGGCCGCTCGGTTGTCATCGCTCATCGTCTCTTCCTCCCATCATCAACAGCCCTAGCTCCTGCCGGCTCGGGCTCTCGCTCGTCTCGCTGAGCCTGCCGTTGTGGATCACCAGGATGCGGTCGCTGATCGCCAGCACTTCGTCCAGATCGGCGGAGACGAGGAGCACGGCCGCGCCCTGATCGGATAGTTCGATCAGTTTCTGACGGACATAGCGCATCGCCTGTACATCCAGCCCGCGGGTCGGCTGAGCGGCCACGACCAATGCCGGCGCCTTCCCGTGCCCGTAGATACGCGCCACGACAAGCCGCTGCTGGTTCCCACCGGAGAGGGAGCGGATCGGGGTATCCTGGCTCGGCGTCTGAATCTGAAACTCCTCGATCTGCCGGGCGGCGAACCTCCTAATTACCCGGTCCTTTAGCAGAGAGAATCTCCCTCTGAACGGCGGGCGATAGTGGTCCCCCAGGATCAGGTTTTCTTTCACCGAAAAATCAGGGATTATTCCTCGTTTATGCCTATCCTCAGGGATGTGCCTGATTTCACGATCGAGCGCGGCGCGAGGGGGCATCCCGGTGAGGTCGTCGCCGCGCAAGGAGACCTTGCCCCCGGTCGGCTTGCGCAGGCCGGTGAGCACCTCCACCAATTCTGTCTGCCCGTTCCCCTCCACTCCGGCGATCCCGAGGATCTCGCCGGCGCGCAGTGTAAAGCTCAGTCCGTCAATCGCGCGTTCTCCACGCTCGCCGTCCGCGGTCAGGTCCGTCACCTGTAACACCAAGTCTCCGATCGTCGCTGCCCCGGTGCGGGTCGCCGGGGTGACCTTAGTCCCCACCATCATCTCCGCCAGCTCGGATTCGCTGGTAGAGCCGGCGTCCACTGTGCCGACGAGCTTCCCCCTGCGCAACACGGTCATCCGATCGCAGATCGCCATCACCTCTTTCAGCTTGTGGGCGATGAAGATGATCGTCTTTCCCTGCGCGCGCAGCGCACGCAGCGTTGCGAACAGTCCCTCGATCTCCTGAGGGGTGAGGACGGCGGTCGGTTCGTCGAGGATCAGTATCTGCGCCTGGCGGTAGAGGACCTTCAGTATCTCCACCCGCTGTCGCGCTCCGACCGGCATCTGTTCGATGGTTGCTTTCGGACTTACCTGCAGCTTTGCTTCTGCAGCGAACTGCGCCACCCGCTGCTCGATCTCTTTGCGCTTCAAGAGAGGGCCATCCGGTTCGACCCCGAGGACGACGTTCTCCGCCACGGTCAGGTTGTTGACGAGCATGAAGTGCTGGTGCACCATCCCGATCTTAAGGGCAACCGCGACCGCCGGGCTGGTGATGGAGGCCGGCCGACCGTGGACGAATATCTTTCCGGATGTGGGCCGGTATAGCCCGTACAGGATGCTCATCAGCACGCTCTTGCCAGCGCCATTCTCCCCGAGCAGCCCGTGGATCTCCCCGGTCGCGACCTTAAAGTCAACCGCATCGTTCGCCCGCACGCCGGGGAAATCCTTGGTGATCTGTTGCATGAAAACTGCTGTTTTCTGGTCGTTCATACGTCCCCGTATTCGTATTCAGCTTGGGTGCTCGCGATGAAACCCAGGGGTGGACCTGTGCGGCCCACCCCTGGTTCAAGCGACCTTAAGGCCTTTGCTTTGTGTACAACCGACAGGTCGGCCGTCAACTAGGGCGTCGTGGGGACGACGATCAGCCCGTCAATGATCATCTGCCGCGCTCCGATGACCATCGCCCGCACCGTTTCCGGCAAGGGAACCGTGCTTGTGCGCACGTGATCGATCATCAGGAAGCAGATTCCGGCCACGCCTTCAGCCAGTCCGAACTCCCTCCTCCCCGGCTCGAGCGTCCCCTTGAGTGCGGCGAGCGTCGCGTCATAGACGGCGGTGTCGATCCCCTTGATCATGCTGGCGACGATATGGGCGGGGGCGAGATGGGCCTGATCGACATCGACTCCAATGGCCAGCTTACCCCGCTCGACCGCAGCATCGAACACGCCGAGGTTCGTCATGCCGGCAGCTACGAAGACGATATCCACTCTGCGACCGTAATGGGCGAGCGCATGTTCCTTGCCGGCAGCCGGATCACGGAATGACCCGGCATAACTCACATCGACGACGACAGCGGGGTTGGCCCACTTCACTCCGGCCATGTACCCGGCCTGGAACCTGCGGATGATCGGCACATCCATTCCACCAACAAAACCAACCCGGCCGGTCTTGGTCATCATCCCGGCCAGTACGCCGACCAGGAAAGATCCTTCGTTCTCGCGGAAGATCAGCGAGGTGACGTTCGGCAGATCAACGACCGAGTCCACGATGATGAACCGCTGACGGGGGAACTCCCGGGCGACAATGGCGAGCGCATCCCGCTGTAGGAACCCGACGGCGACGATGACCTTATACTCGCCGGTAATGGCCATGTCCCTCTGCAGCCCTTCGAAATCGCCGATCTCCCGCGGTTCGACAACATCGATGCCCACACCCATCTCAGCGGCCGCCAACTGGGCGCCAGCAAAGGTGAAGTCGTTGAAGCTCTTATCGCCCAATCCGCCGATCGAGGTTACTATCCCTACTTTCTCCCCCGCGAAGGCGGCGAACCCGGCCGACAACAGCACCAAACCCATCGCTACTACCGCGAACACCCTGTTCCATTTGCGCACAATACCCTCCTCACTTTGCAGACTGACAACGCCTGGGGAAAAGCTCGAACCTCATCCGTCCGTCGCGCTTGCCGCCGACACCACCTCCTGTACGATTGCTCCCCGGATGACGGGGACCGTTTACAGTTTCCCCAAAAACAGGTACCCGCTCCAAGCGATCGCTTCGATCGAACGATTCTAGCCACCCTATTCCACCGACGCAAGCAGAGTCCACGCGTGTGGTGCATTGGCGTTTAGGACAGAGGTGTCTCGAAAAGAGCGACCACCGCTACCGTCTTCGGTTGAACGAAGGAACAGCCGGCATCCAGTCGGCATCGAGGAGGAAGCGATGGTCAAAGACAGGGAGAGCGTCAAAAAGAGGCTGATCGAGGTGGGCCGAGGGGGACGGACGGGACGATCGTACACTACGACCAGGACGTGGTGTACACGAACTACGACTGGTTGCAGACGCTCCTCATCCGGGACCGGGCGCAGGCGCCTCCGGGCTTACCTGCCGGTCGCCTGGGGAGTACCTTGCGGTGCCGGGGATCCACCCGAGGGTCTTAATCGTCATCGGCCCTCCCACGCGGTTCCGTATTCAGGGGCGCAGGTCCAAGAGAGGGGCGAATATGAGCGAACTGGAGCGGATCGAACAGGCAGCAAAGGCATTGGCAAAGCTGGGCAAGCCCGACGTGGCGATGGTGCTCGGCTCCGGGCTGTCCGGGGCGTTCCCCCTGGCGGGGGAGCGGGGGCTGCCGTTCACGAAGATCCCGGGGTTCCCTGCCCCGTCCGTG
>CAYSZC010000075.1:3777-5897 GCA_964435345.1 uncultured Thermotogaceae bacterium | reverse complement strand
TGGCCAAGACCGTCCCGGCGTCCCTCGGCCAGTGGCAATGGTCGAGCAAGGATCTGACCGGAGAGCTGATGGGGCTGAAATTCGCCGCGATCCGGGCCTACAGTTCGCAGCGTATCACGAACGGGCGGTTTCTGGCCAGTTTCGTTCGCTCCAACGAGCTCTACGCCACCTTTGCGCCCCCGGCCCGCCCTATCGGCGTACCCGTTCCAGGCAGGTGACGACGTAGGGACGAGAATGGCCCCTCTCCACGTGCTCGCGCACCACCGCGAGCTCCGGATGTTTGAGAAACGGTCGGTGAATGACCTTGCCGGCGGGCCAGGCGCTCACGAGCACGACGTGCCCTCCCGGCGAGAGGCGTTCGCACAGCCGGTCGGCCAGTTCCTCGATCCGCCGCGCTGACCCCAGGTAGGAGAGGATCTCCGAGCAGTACACGAGATCGAACGGTCCACCGGGTAATTCCCGGGTCACGTCCATAAGGAGGAACTCCACGTTGGGGAGGGTGATTCCGCGCTCCCGCGCCCGCGCGATGGCGGCGGGGACGAAGTCCACCCCGACCACCTCCTTCCCCACCCCGTCCCGAGCCAGTCGGCACGTGAACACCCCCTCGCTGCACCCCAGCTCGAGCACCCGGTCGTAGGGTGGGGCTTGGGCGTCGGGCCGGCGAGGCAAGACTTGAACCTTGTAGTCATACTTCTTCTGCTCGTAGGGGCTCGTTTCGTACGCCCACGGGTCGGGCTGCCGGTAACGGCGGGCGAAGATCCGGGGAAGCCAGCGCGGGCGAAGGAGTCCCCCGTAGACGTACAGGCTTCCGACCTCGAGCGCCCCGCGCACGACCCTGAGGGCAGAGCGGACGCGCTCCCGTAGCCCCCCGGGCGCTAACCCCTTTCCCGCCATCTGCAGGAGCCCCTTGCGGGAAAGATAGACCAATCCCGCCCCGACGAGGAGGAGTTCGAGGAACCTCACCGTAAGCGAGAACGCCATCGCCGCCTGGGGGAAGATGCCGAGCAATCCCAGAATCCCTACCCGTCCACCCTCGGCCGTTCCCATCCCGGCCGGGGTCAGCCAAAGGAGCGCCATGAGGATCGCGTTCAGGTTGAAGTACACCGCGAGGTCGGACAGGGAAAACACCCGCCCTTGCGTGAAGTAGAAGAAGAGCAGGGGCCGGAGATAGATGCTGAAGAAGCTCGCGAGCTCGAACAGGAAGGCGAGCGCGGTGTAGGGGAGGTGGCGGTTGAACGCGGCGTGCATCTGGTCCTCCAGCTCCTGGAGTGTTGCCGCCCACGCCCCAGGCCACCGCCACGAACCCCGGAGTCGCCCGAGCGACCGTACGATGCGGGACAGCCAGTGCAGGTTGCGAGCGAAGCTCAACACCCCCAGGCCCACGGCTGCGGCCACCACGAGGAGGCCGACGCCGACTTGAACCTTCGCCGACGCGGACAGCCAGGGACCGGTGAGGGTGAATGCGCCGCCCAAGACGGCGAAGACGACCATGCTCAGTGCGGCGAGCAGACGGCCCACGAACAGGGTCGCGAACACCGTGGTCATCGGGCATCCCGACTTGCGGGAGGCGAGCCAGGCCACCACCGGCTCCCCGCCCGCGCGGGCCACCGGAGTGATGTAGGAGACCGCATACCCGGCCAATCCAGTGCCGGCCACTTCCCGCCACCGGAGCCGAACCCCGAACGCGTGGAGGAGGACGCCCCAGCTTGCCACCCAGAACACCGTACCGATGAGGTCGTTCCCGAGCATGGCGAGGAACCCCAGTGGCCCCAGCGCCTGAACTTGGGACCACACCGCCGCCGGCCCGACGAAAGCGAGGATGGCCGCGAACAGGCCGAACCCCACGCCCACCAGCAGCACCGCGACCCATGCCCGGCCCATCTCTAGCCAAGGGTACCCGGACGGCCCTCTCGGCGTCCAACAGGGCCGGCTTTATCTGCGCCCCAAGCGAGCTCCGCGGTAAACTCGTCTCGCGCCGCTCGTCGGTCGCTCAGCCGCGATGGCCGGGCACGACGGAGTTGGGTACCGTTCGTCCGGTGGAAGCGATCGCGATGGCCGTAGAACTCGCCCCGCGAATGGTCGCGGATGCCGAGGTACGTTTCGGCAGGCCCGTCATCCGC
>CAYSZC010000075.1:0-3677 GCA_964435345.1 uncultured Thermotogaceae bacterium | reverse complement strand
CGCTCGGTGGCCGAGCCGTTGACGCGGTTAAGGATCAGGTCCTCCAACTCACGGGGTTTCGTGCTCGGCGACCCGTGGGAGCCGCGGAGACGACCGCAGTCCGCTTGTGTCAGCGGTTGGCCCACAACTCGGGAAACCCAGCGCTGCACAGTAAAAAGACCGACTCCCGACGAGCTACAGACCGCTTCGCCTCCCCTCGCCGTACCGCAGGCACCATCTCCCAACGCCGTCGTTCGCGTCCCGCTTTTTTGTCACCGCGGTCATCTCCAGCAGCGTTTTCGCCATGCTAGCCGACCTCCGGTTACTGTCAGTCAGGTGACCTGGAGTTACTGTCACCTGGCCGATCGCCCATCACGGATCGCGGCGCCGCTGGCGTACTCGGCGGCGAGCGCGGCAACGATGTGCAAGATCCGGGTCTACGGCCCGATGATCCACAGCCGGATCGTCTTGTCGTTCCCCGCCGACGCCAAGCGCCCGTCCGGGGAGTAGGCGAGTGCGTTGATCTGCTCCGTGTGGCCGTCCAGCGCGTGCAGTTCCGTGCCCGTCGCCACGCTCCATACGGCGACTTTCCCGACCGTGGCGCCGGAGGCGACGGTCCTCCCATCCGGGGAGAACGCGACGGAGCGGACCCCTCCCGCGTGGGCGAGGATCGTACGCAGGACTTTCCCCGTGGCCGCGTCCCACAGCCCAACCCGCCCGTCTGTGGAGGCGGAAGCGAGCACCTTCCCATCCGGGGAGAACGCGACGGACCGAACCGGGCCCGTGTGCTCGGCGATGGTGTACTTCCGCTTCCCGGCGCTAGGGTCCCACACCCGCACCGTACGGTCGTCGGACCCGGAGGCCAGCAACTTCCCGTCCGGGGCAAACGCAACCGACCGCACCGGGGCGGTATGCTCGGTCAGGGTCCGGACGTGCCTTCCGGTGGCGGTCCCCCACAACCGAACCGTGGCGTCGGACGACCCGGAGGCCAGCGTCTTGCCGTCCGGGGAGAACGCGACCGCCCACACGCCCCCCGTGTGGCCGCGCAGGACCCGCGCCTCCCTCCCGGTGGCGGTGTCCCACAGCCGGACCGTGTTGTCGTTTGACCCCGAGGCCAGAAGCCTGCCGTCCGGGGAGAACGCGACCGCGTACACGCCCCCGGTGTGACCGCGCAGGGTGCGTACCTCCTGTCCGGTTGCGGCGTTCAGGATGCGGATCGCCCCGGTCGGGGCGCCATAGGCGAGGAGATCTCCCGCCCTCGTGAACGCCAGGGACAGGATCGGCTCGGGATAGACAAGGGCTTGGACGAGGGCCAGCTCGGTCGTGAACCGGGCCACGTTGCCCGCCTTGTCCCGCAGTTCGAGGAACACGGTCTTCGGGCCCGGCGCGGCTGACCCGCCGGAACGGACAAGGTCCCAGCTCACCGGCGTTGCGAAGGCCGCCCATGGGGACCAGGTCCGGCCATCGTTCGAGAGTCGTAGGGAAGCGACGCCGCTCCCTGGCTTGTCCCCGGCCCGGTCCTCGGCCTCGACCGCGAGCGTGACCCCGGGCGAGAACACGTGGCGCGCCCCGCCGTCGGCGGCGATCCTCCCGGTAGGCGGGGTTCGGTCGGAGAGGACAACGGCCTCGGCGCGGCTGACCTCGCTCTTGTTGCCTGCCCAGTCCTCGAGCCACAGGAACACCGGTTGGCGGCCCTCCGGCGGGGCAGTGAGGGTGAGAGGGTTCCCCACGGCCCGAGTGCCGTCTTCCGGGCCCTGCGGGGCGGTCTCCAGCTTGTACCAGGCCGCGGCGATCCCGCTCAGGTCTTCCGGGGCGGTCCAGGCCACGGCGATCGTGCCCCCGGTCCAGTCGGCGGGGGTCACGATGAGCGTCGGGGCCGCGGGTGGTTCCCTATCGAGGGTCCGCGCGTTCCCCCCGAGCGTTCCCCCCGTGTTCCCGGTGATGGAGGCGAAGGAGGCCTGCCCAGCGATCGTGGAATGTCCGTCGGCCCAGATGCCGTATCCCACGTTGTCGCGGACCTCGTTCTCGCGGATGTCCGCCATGGACGCCGCGACGTGAATCCCGTCTCCTCCCGAGCGGGCGACCCTGTTCCCTGCGATGAGGGCCCGCGATCCGAGAGTGACGAGGATTCCGTGGCTTTCCGAGCCAATGATCGCGTTTCCGCGCAGGGTTGCCGACGAGCTGCGCACCACGATCCCGCTCGGGCCCTCCAAGGTGCAGGCGGCGACGACGATCCCCGAGCTGTCCGCGATGTAGATCCCCCCGCCCTGGACGGTCACCCCGTGCACCGTGACCTGGGTCGTGCCCAGCACGTACACGTTCCCTCGGATCACGATCGGGTCCGTCCCATCCCCGCGGAGGGCGAGCGGCTTTTTGAGCCACAGATCGCCCACGTAGGTCCCGGACCGGACGAGGACCGTGTCGCCGGGGGACGCCCCGGCGATCGCCTCCCGGATGTCCGCGAACTGGCAATCGGCCGGACAGACAATCCACGTCGCTCCCTGCGCTAGTGCCGCCCATAACGCGACGAGCAGGGCCACCCCTCGCACGCTTCGGCTCATACACCGCCTCCTTGTGGGTTCTACCGCCGTCAAGAACAGTCGCAAGTCACACGTCCCAAGTTACAGCTGCGACTTTCGACTTGCGACTTTCGACTTGAGACTGTTCTTACGGCGTCCGTTTTATAGCTCTGGAGAGGAAACGGGTCAAGCAGCGGGAGGAGCGCCTCGTGGATCGAGCCAACTCTGCAGCTCGCCCTCGAGCGGGGCGAGGAGTTCGCTCGCCTGGGTGCGCGCGTTCCGGGCGAGATCCTCTCGCGCTCTGGCCAGTTCCTGGCGGAGCGGGGACTCGTCGAGGGACAGGGCGTTGGCGTCCACGTTGGCGAGCGCTGCGGCGGACGCGGCCCGGGCGAGCTGAACCGCCGTAAAGAGGTCGCTGCGGGCCACCCGCGGGCAGAGAGGGGCCACCTCGGCCGCGAGGCCCAGAGTTTCACCGGCCAGCCTTGCCGTGTCGAGCGGAACCTCGGCTGCGCAGGTGAGGGCCTGCTGGAGGGCGAGGCGGCGCTGGGCTGCCTCGTCCGGGGTGCCTTTCGGGAGCCGGAGAGCGTCGGACACTTGGTCGTAGGCCACGGCGTCTCGCTCCGCGAGGTCCTGGAACTTCCCCGCGAGGGCCTCGGCCCGTCCGACGAGGGCAACGGCCGTCTCCCGGGCGCGGGGCTCCTTGGCCCGCCGCAGGGCAAGGGCGGCCACCATGCGGAGGAGCGCCGCGGCCAGCGCCCCGGCCACCGCCGCGGCGGTCCCCCCGCCAGGAGTCGGGTCATCCGACCCAACCGCGGCCAGGAACTCTCCTAGCGAGTACGAGCCCATCGAACGCTTGGCCATGCTGTCCTTTCCGAGCGGTCACCGCCTCTCCGCCGACTATACCCGGGCTTGCAGCCCGTGTGGGAAACCTGAGGCCGCGCTCGGGTACGCGGGCCTTCGGCTCACGGATTCTCGCTGTAGATCTGCACGCACGGCGGAGTCCATGGCTTGTTTACCGCCGAGGACGCAGAGAGCGCAGAGGAACCCCGAACTGCACCACCAAGGACACGACGGAGGGCACGAAGGACACAAAGGGACTGGGGGTTCCCAACCCCAGAGTTCAAGCTTGTTGTTCTTCGTGTCCTTGGTGCCCGTTGTGGTGGGCTCTTCAGTCTGCCG
>CAYSZC010000074.1:0-5997 GCA_964435345.1 uncultured Thermotogaceae bacterium | reverse complement strand
AACGCCTGAGCGATTCGTACCAGATCGCTCGCCGCCTTCACGCGGATGATCCCCAAGGCTCCGCTCTCCTGGATCCGGGGTACTACGCACGCTTCGTTCATGCTTCCTCCTTATACACCTGATGATACCGATTTTGCTCCAGGCAATCGTTCTTATCTATGCACGAACCGCCTCGCTTCGGTCGGTCTCCGTATCGGCCGACCAGGAACCGTCGCCTCAATCTCCCTGACCAAGATCTCACACCGTCTTCCGCAACCCACTGAGCATCTCCCTACTCGCGACGCCTCGCCCGCGCCGCATCCCTTTGCGGTTATCATAGGAAGTACGCTCAACACAAAACAGAGAGGAGGACCCAACGATGCCCAAGTGGACGGTGCTGATCACGGACTACAACTACCCCGACCTCGCGATCGAGCGGGAAGCTCTGGCGCAGTGGGACGCGACGGTAACTTCCGCCCAGTGCGCCACCCCGCAGGCGGTGCTGACGGCCGGGAAAGATGCGGATGCCCTCATCTCGCAGTACGCTCCGATCACCCAGGAGGTCGTTCGCGGGTTGACGCGGTGCCGCGCGGTGGGCCGCTACGGGATCGGGGTAGACAATATCGATGTCCCGGCGGCGACCGAACGGGGCATCGCGGTCATCAATGTGCCCTCCTACTGCGAGGACGAGGTCTCCGACCACGCTCTGGCCATGCTGCTGGCCTGGGCGCGTCGCGTCCCCCACTACGCCCAGGAAGTGCGAACCGGCGTGTGGGACTGGAAGACGGGCCGCCCAATTCGCCGACTGAGGGGACAGGTCCTCGGCCTCCTCGGGTTCGGGAAGATCGCGCGGCTCCTCGCCGCGAAGGCCAAGGCCCTGGGCCTTGTGGCGATCGCCCACGATCCCTACCTCCCCGTGGAGACCTTCGCGCAAGCCGAGGTAGAACAGGCCGGGTTCGACGATCTCCTCTCCCGAAGTGATTTCCTCTCCGTCCACGTTCCCGCCATGCCGACCACGCACCATCTCGTCGGCAGGGCCGCGCTGAGCAAGATGAAGCCCACGGCGTGCCTCATCAACACCTCTCGTGGCGCGGTGGTGGACGAGGCGGCCCTGATCGAGGCGCTGGAGCGGGGCGGTCTCGCCGGGGCGTGCCTGGACGTGACGGAACGCGAGCCTCCCGCAACGGGAAGTCGCCTCCTCCAGCTGCCCAACGTGCTCCTGTCGCCTCACGTCGCCTGGTACTCGGACGAGTCCCTGATCGAGCTCCGCCACAAGGTCGCCGACGATGTCGGCCGGGCGCTGAGCGGGTTCCTGCCCCACGGCCTGGTGAACCGTGAACTGAAAGACAGTTTCAGGCTTGGCTGATCTACCATTCCGCTACCGCCCCATCCTCGCCTCGCCATATGGGGTTGGACCAGTCCTCCCAGCGGCGGGCGGCCTCTCTCACCGTCCCCTCGTCGACCTCAATCCCCAAGCCGGGCCCCGCAGGGATCTGAACGAAACCTCCCTCCAACGCGAAGACCCCGGGGTCCACGAGGTAGTCGGTGAGCTCCACACCCTGGTTGTAGTGGATCCCAAGGCTCGTCTCCTGGATCAGGAAGTTGTGGGTAGCGGCCGCCACCTGAAGGCTCGCCGCCAGGGCGATGGGGCCCAAGGGGCAGTGGAAGGCCACCAAAGCCCCGTACGTCTCGGCCAGGGTGGCGATCTTCCTGCACTCGGTGATCCCCCCGGCGTGGGAAAGGTCGGGCTGGATCACGTCCACAACCCCGGCCTCGAGGTACGGCTGGAAGTCCCAACGGGTGTAGAGGCGCTCTCCGAAGGCGAGGGGCACACAGGTGGCCGCCTTGAGCTGGGCGAGCCGCTCAAGGAGGGGCGGCAGCACCGGCTCCTCAAAAAACAAAGGGGAATAGGGCTCCAAGGCGCGGGCGAGCCGGGGGGCCAGGGCCGGGGACACCCGCCCGTGGAAGTCAAGCGCCAGGTCCACCTCCTCCCCGATCGCCTCGCGGACTCGAGCTATGCGCTCGATCACCTTGCGGATCCCGTGCGGCGACTCGATAGGACGTAGCCTTCCGGCCACATTCATCTTGAGGGCGGTGAACCCCCGGGCCACCTGGGCCCTTGCCTCCTCCGCAGCCTCCTCGGGCTCGTCCCCTCCCACCCAGCGGTACACCCGGATCCGGTCCCGGCACGCCCCGCCCAGAAGCTCGTATATCGGTGCCCTCAGGGACTTGCCTTTGATGTCCCACAGGGCTTGGTCGATGCCCGCGAGCGCGCTCATGAGCACGGGACCACCCCGGTAGAAGCCCCCACGGTAGAGCACCTGCCACACGTCCTCGATGCGGGCTACGTCGAGTTTGAGCACGTACTTTCTCATGAGCTCGTCCACCGCAGCCGCCACCGTCCGTGCCCTTCCCTCCACGATCGGCTCCCCCCAACCCACCAGTCCCTCCCCCGTCTCCAGGCGGAGGAAGAGCCACCTGGGGGGGACCGCAAACAGCTCGTACCGTGCTATCCTCACTCTTTCCCCCCTTCAGACCCGTGGCCCCAGCGGCTCGATGGCGAACTCCCGGTGCCTCCACTGTTCAGCACAGGTGAGCCGGCCGGCCGCTACCTGAAGCAGGTACTCGAAGATACGCCGCCCCACCTCGGGGATGGCCTCGCCCTCGAGCACGATCCCGGCGTCCAAATCCAGATCGTCCCGCATCCGCTCGAAGAGGGGGGTGTTGCTCGCCACCTTGATGACGGGGGCGAGGGGATTCCCGATGGGGGTCCCTCTCCCGGTGGTGAACAGGACCACCTGGGCCCCTCCCGCAACCATGGCCGTCACCGACTCCAGGTCGTTCCCCGAGGTGTCCATAACCACCAGGCCCTTGGCCGTGGCAGCCCTGGCGTAAGGGAGGAACTCCTTGATCGGGGTCGTGCCCCCCTTCGCTATTGCCCCCAGGGATTTTTCCTCGATGGTGGTGAGGCCGCCGGCCATGTTGCCCGGGGAAGGTTGGGCGCCCCGCAGATCCACCCCCATCTCCCTGGCCACCGCCTCCCGGCGGCCCACGGCCTGGAGGATCCTCTCCCCCACTTCGGGGGAGGAGGCCCGGGCGGCCAAAAGGCGCTCCGCCCCGATGAACTCCGTGACCTCCGAGAGGATGACCGTGCCCCCTAGCCGCACCAAGATGTCGGCGGCTACCCCCACGGCCGGGTTCGCCGTCACTCCAGACCAGGCGTCCGACCCCCCGCATTCCACACCTACGACGAGCTCGGAGACCGATACCGGCTCCCGTCGCGCCGCCCTCACCTCTTGGAGGAACTCCCGGGCGATCCCCGCCCCCTTTTCCACGGCCGCCCGGCTCCCTCCCACCTCCTGGACCATCACCAGCTCGAGGAGAACACCCCTTTCCCTCAACCTCTCCGCCATCTCCTTCGTGGGCAGGGCCTCGCAGCCCAAGCCTACGAGGAGCGTGGCCCCCACGTTGGGATGCGCGGCATAGGCCTCAAGGACCCGGCGCGTCTGCGCGAGGTCCTCCCCGAGCTGGGAGCAGCCGTACACATGGGGCAGGGCAACTACGCCCGGGACAACGCGGCCTATGCGCTCCACCACCCCATTTACGCAGTGGACCGCCGCCAGGACCAGCACATGGTGGCGCACCCCCACCCTCCCGTCCACCCGCCGGTAGCCGGGGAACTCGGCCGCAAGATGTGAAACGAACTCTTCCAGAGATGACTCCTCGCTCCCCCTCTCCTCCTCCGGCTTGGCGGCGTCGCCGTAGTCCCGGCCGCTTGTGACGTTGTGTACATGGACGTGCTCGCCGGGGGCGATGGGGCGGGTGGCCCGTCCGATGGGATGGCCGTATTTGATCACCCTCCCGCCCTGAGGGATGGGCCCAAGCGCGAACTTGTGCCCATATGGAATGGGTGCCAGCACGCGCACGCGCTCCCTGTCCACCACGACCTCCGTATCAGGGGAAAGCGGGGCCAGAGCCAAAACCACGTTGTCCCTTGGATGCAGGCGCAAAGCGCTTTGCGGCACCGCTACCACCGTCCCCTGGCCGCGCGTCCGAGGGCGTCGGCCTGGAGGATGGCGGCAAGGAGCCCCTCGGGGGTCACCTCCACGGGCTCGTTCTCCACCTTGAAGTGGCCTCACAGCGACTCGATCCACGGGTTGTCCCTGGCACCCCTCTCAGCGTAGGACACCTGCCTGCTGGCAGGCCCGCGCCCGGTCCCGGGATGAGGAGCGCCATCGCCCGCTCGACGGACTGCACGCCGCCGCGCACACCTGGCTCATCGCGAGCGGCCGGCTCGCGGACGACACTCCGGGACAGGCTGCGAGAAGGCATGGGTCAGTCCACCGGCCGCAGGGGGGCCAGTCCCAGATCTCCTGCCAGCCGATCGACCGCCGCGCGCACCTCGGGCGGAAGCGGGACACCGAGTTTACGGTATTCCAGCACCCGCTCGTGCTCGATCTCGCCTGGGAGATACACCCGTTCATGGCCCTCGTCCGGCGGCAGGACGCGGACGCGCCGGATGAGCGTATCCACGCGCTCGGCGAAGGTGTCGGCCGGGCCGAACGCCTCAACGGAGAGCGCGATGAGCAGATGCCCCAACCCCTGAGATCGATCGAGATCCTCATACAGCGGGGTAATGTCCGGCCCAGACAGCGCGCCGGTCAGCATCCCGGCCAGCACATCGATCATCAGGGAGACGCCCGATCCTTTGGGACCGCCAAAGGGCAGCAGCGCGCCGCGGAGCGCATCGTTGGGATCGGTCGCGGCGCGGCCCTCCGCATCGAGCGCCCAGCCCGGAGGGATGGATTCACCGCGCGCGGCGGCCGCCTGGATGCGACCGTGCGGCACGACGCTCGTCGCCATGTCGAGCACAATCGGCGGCTCTGCGCCCGCGGGGATCGCGATGGCCATCGGATTCGTCCCCAGGAACTTTGCCCGGGCGCCCCACGGCGCCACCTGCGCATCGGCGTTGCTGAGCGCAATGCCGATCATCCCCCGCGCCACCGCGCGCAACGCCAGGGCGGCCAGCATGCCGCAGTGGTTGCTGTTGCGGACGCCTACAATTCCAACGCCATGCGTTCCGGCGAGCCCGACTGCCATGTCCATGGCGCGGGAGGCCATCGCGATGCCCAGGCCCGCGCCCGCATCGACCAGTGCGACCGAGCCTCGCTGGCTGACACCCTCCAGCGAGGCGTGCGGGTTGAACGACCCTCGCCGCAGCCTGCTCACGTAGATCGCGGTCCGCAGCACCCCGTGGGTGTGCACGCCCCGCAGGTCGGCGGCTACCAGACCGTCGGCGACGAGCCTGGCATCGTCGGCTCCTGCGCCGGCCCGCTCGAGTGCCTGGACGATGAACTCGTGCAGCGCCTCTGGCGCATACCGTCCTGTCGTGACCATCAGTCCATCCACGCTCCACCGTTGATATCGAGGGTTGCGCCCGTGATGAAGCCCGCCAGGGGAGACGCCAGGTAGGCCACGGCTTCGGCTACTTCGTCTTCGCCCGCCAGGCACCCCAGCGGGATTCCCGCAAGCACAGCGGCACGCACATCGGGGGTCCACTGACCGCTCATCTCCGTCTTGACCGCGTGGGGCGCGATCGCATTGACCGTGATACTCCACGGCGCCAGGGTCCGCGCCAGCGTCTTGGTGAGCGGGACCTGCGCCCCTAAAACGGAACCACCTGGAGGGCCGGTTTCGGCTAAGACCCTCGGGTGGATCCCCGCCTCGTTAAGGTACACCACAGGCGCTCGGTAGCCAACCCCCGAGTGCCTGCGTTCCGTGTTGTAGTAGATCATCTGCCGATCGATCACCCACTCCAAACACAGTCACAAGTCTGGAAGTGGCAAGTCCGGAGTCATGCGACTTGTGGCTTGCCGACTTGCGACTGTGCTTCTGGCGGTGCCAGCCTTGGACAAGCGAGCCCGCAGGCACCTTCTTGCGGCTCTTCTCCGCCAGCGCCACCTTCTTCTCCACCGTCAGCGCCCCTTCAAGAAATTTGTTAGGAGCGCAATCTCCACT
>CAYSZC010000073.1:0-6106 GCA_964435345.1 uncultured Thermotogaceae bacterium | reverse complement strand
CCTACGCAGTTCCCCTCACTACGGACGCCCCCCTCTCCTTCTCCTCTCCCCCCCCAGAGGGGGGAGAGGGTGGGGTGAGGCTGACCAGCCCGCATCCCTGTCGCTCCCTCTCCCCCGGGCGGGAGAGGGTTGGAGTGAGGGGGGAGTCCTGCTCATCGGAAGCCCCGGTCCCGTATTCCCACACAGGCTGTCAGTGGGACTTTCGGCCTCGCCGACGATTGCCACACTGCCATCTCGATGTCCCACGGAGAACTGGACAAGGACACGGTTGGGGCTGGTCTTCTGGCCTACCAGTTGGCGGTGGAACAGACGAGACGCGAGTGGTGCCGGCTGGAGTCCCTGGTTTTTCTGTGGTATGGACAGAAGGGTCTCGACACGCTTCGCCAGGCCTTCATCGACCCCAAGAAGCAATCGCCCTGCGGCGAGTACGCTCTTCTCCGAATTTGGGCCCGGGATACGGCGAGGAACGAGATCAAGGGGGCAAAGGTCAGCGTGGACTTCGGCGACGGCTGGAGGTTCACTGTGTCCACGCCCTACACGCCCTACGGTCCGACGGTCGTCCGATTGAACCAGAGCATCGTGGTTGAAGCGGCGCCGACCTTCGAGGGCCTCAAGTTCGTGGAGTGGAAGCTCGCAGAGCGGCGCGCGTTCGGTCAGACGTATATCTTGTGGTGGTTGCCCGGTTCGACAGACAACCCGTGGACGTTCAAGGCTGCGAAGGAGGACCTCGTCCTCATCGCCGCGTACGGCCCGATAGTGGAGGAAGCACCTCCGGTCACGCCGGAGCCGCCACCAGAACTGCCGTGAGGGGAGGTCACCCCACGCCTGCCCCCGCCCGAAGGGTCAGCCCGGAGAAGGAGTGAACGACCAGGGCCGGGAAGGGCGCCTCCCGGCCCCTTCTCTCTGGACGATGCTACTTCCCGAACCGGTCGTGGCGAACGATCTCGGCGATCGGTACCCGTTCGCCGTCTTTAGGCGCATAGGCGGGTTTCCCGATCGGGAGCAGGGCCACGACCCGCAGTCCCCGCGGGATCCCCAGGATCCGCGCCGCCTCGGCCTCGGCCGACCTCCCGCCACCTTGGCCGAGGAGGCCCGCCCAGTACGAGGTCAACCCGAGGCTGTGGGCCATCAGGGCCATGTTCTGGGTCGCCACGGCCCCGGCCTCGATCCAGTGCCGCGGGTCCTTCACCGGGTCGGCAACCACCGCGATCACCACCGGCGCATCGCCAGTTCCCTTGCCAGAGAGCGCGACTTGGCCGCGGCGGGCGAACGCGATCCGCTCCACAAGACCGCCGAGCTGGCGTTTCGTCTCCTCGTCCCGCACCACCACGAACGTCCACGGCTGGGAGTTGGCGTACGAAGGCGCCCACCGCCCTGCCTCGAGGATCGCCTCCAGTTCCCCATCGCTCACCGGCGTTGCCTCGAACCGGAGCACGCTCCTCCGTCCACGGATAGCCTTCAATACGTCATTGGTCGTCATGCACCCTCCGTCTTGTCCAAGTTCTGAAACTCATTCCACGCCAGCACGGCCGACAAGGGCTTCCGGTCTCGGGGCCCCAGCTCGATCTCGCGGTGCTTCTCGCTCAGCGTGTTCACGTCCCCGGGCTTCCCCACGACGATCAGTGTGATCAACGTGTACTCCGGGGGGATGCCGAGGGCCATCTTCACCGCGACAGGGTCGTAACCAGCGATGGGATGGGCGATAAGCCCCATCTGGGTGGCCTGGATCATCAGCATGCCCGCTGCCATCTCACACCCGAACAGGAAGTAGTCCCGCGCGTCCGAAAGCTTGCAGTCCAGGTCGCGATGCGAGGCAAGCGCGAGGATCGCCGGGGCGGGTTGTGCCCAGTAGTTCCCGCCCGGTAGGGCGGCCTTCACCTTGGCGAGCGCCTCGCCTTGGGCCACCACGAACCGCCACGGCTGGTTGTTGAAGCAGGACGGGGCGAGATGGGCCGCCTCAACCAGGCGCTGCAGCGCCTCCTGGGGCACGGGATCCTCGGACAAGGCCCGCCTCGCCCGCCGAGCCTGGATCAGCAAGTTGATTCCGTCATCCGAGGCGTGAAGGGCGCGCAGCATGGCCAGGACCTCTGCCCCATGTCCGTCCACCTTCACCTTCGGCCATGCCCAGCGCACGGTCCCCGCCCGGTCGAGGAGGAACGTGGAGCGCCGGATCCTACCCCCCTTCGTGACTGCCCCGTACGCCTTCGCCACGGCGCGGTCGGGGTCGGAGAGCAGGGTCAGGCCGAGACGCTTCCCCTGCGCGAACCGGACCAGGGCCGGGGGGGAATCGGGCGACACCCCCACCACGACCGCGTCGAGAGCCGTGAACTCGGGGAGGAGGGCCTGAAAGCCGACGGCCTCCTGGGTGCACCCCGGCGTCCCTGCCCGAGGGTAGAAGTACAGCACGACGTACCGGCCCATCAGGTCCTGGAGGGACGCCTCGCCCCCCGAGGCGGACGTCAACATGAATCCCGGCGCGGGTTGAAACAGGTTCATCGAGTCCTCCTTCACCGCAGGCATGATAGCCACGGCCTCGCGCCGGGCAAGGTCGCGATCCGGGAACCAGGAGGACCTTGGCTGTGTATAATTCGTGAGATGCGCCACCAAGGGAGGGATCACCTATGAGATCGTGGATCGTGTTGCTGGCTATTGCATTGGCGGGGACGGCCGCGTGGGCCACGCCGCGTCTGGACGTTGGTCAGGCGGTGTACGACTTCGGCGAGGTGGCGGAGGGGATGCTCGTCGTGCGCCCCTTCCCTCTCCGCAACGCCGGGACTTCTGTGCTGAACTTCACCCGCCAGCCCACCGCCACCTGCGGTTGTACGACCGCGCCCCTCGCGAGGATGTCCCTCCTGCCGGGGGAATCGGTGGCGCTTCACGTGCGGTTCGATTCCACGGGGTTCGGGGGACGGAGGGTCCAGAGTCTCGTCCATGTCTTCTCGGACGATCCCCAGGCGCCGCAGAGAACCCTCACCATCGAGGGGTTCGTGCGTCCGTCCCTTCCCTACGAGGGATCGGCGGCCACGTTGCAGCATGGCTTCTACCTGCTTGTGGACCTGCGCGCGCCGGCGGCGTTCGCCCAGGGACGGCTCCTCGGGGCGATCAACATCCCGTTTGCCGTGCTCCCCGATTGGATTCCCCGGCTTCCCAAGAACTACGTGGTCTACCTCTACGACGAGACGGGCGCCCAGGCGATCCAGGCAGCGCAGATGCTCCGCCAGAACGGCTTTCTCGCCGCGTTCGCGATCAGCGGGGGGCTCGTGGGGTGGTGGCGGGACCTCGGGGACCTGTTCTTCACGTGGGCCGACGGGGCGACCCGCACCCCGCCTGTCGGGACGGCGGTCACCGGGGCCCACACGCTGCCCGCGAGCCGCATCGTCGCCCGGGGATACCAGGTGGTCCTCGACCTGCGGCCCCGCGAGGCCCACGCATTGGGACGCTTCCCCGGGTCGTTGAACCTGAAGTTGGAGGAAGTGCCCGGCTTCGCGACGCGCATCCCGCGGGGGGCGGCGCTTCCCAGCGGGTCCCAGGTGAACATCTGGTCCGTGGACGAGGACGGCTCACTCGCGCTCCAAGTCGCGCAATACCTCTACGCGCTGGGATTCTCCCACGCCAAGGCCCTGAGTGGGGGCCTGCCCCAGTGGCGGGTCCGCTTCGGGGACGAACTCCTGTGGCCGGAGGCGATGAGGTAACGCGCCGCAGGGGCGGGTAGGTTCTCCCTGCCCGCCCCTCAAATCCTGAGCTCGAACCCCACCGCGGCTCGGATGAGGCCGCTGAAGTCGAACTGCGTCTGGGAGTAGATCCGGACCCAGGAGAAGAACACCTCCACCCCCACCTCTTGGGCCACGAACCCCAGGAGGTTGAACGTGGTCGCGAGCTTGACCGCGACCGGGGGTACCCGCACCCCAAGCGTAAGCCTGGCCCAGTCCAGGCCGAAGCCTCTGTTCAGCCGGATCCGCGCCCCGAGCTCGGCCGCGGGGTCGGGGTAACGGTAGGCCGCCCCAAACTCGCCCCAGGCGAGCCCGCCCGGGTCGAACAGGATGACCGTCTCGACGAGGAAGCAGGTGCTCGTAAACCCGAGGTACACGAGGTTTTCTTCGAACCACCACCCCGGGACCGCGGTCAGCGCGGTGGCCGGGTCGAGGTCAATCAGGTGGTAGAGGTTCGTCACGCCGAACCCGGTCAGGTTGCGCACGGAGAAGCCGGGCCGCCAGGCAAGACCGAGGTCGAGGACGATCCCGATCGTCCAGCTCTGCGTTTGACACGTCGGAGCGAGGTTCTCCACAAGGAACATCCCTCCGAGCTCAAGCGGGCAACACCCGCCCCTCACCTCGAACCAGTACTGGGAGAAACAGGGATCGAACCGCATCCCGGTGCGTAGACCGACCCCATCCAGGTTGACCCCCATCGTGAGGTGCTGCGCCACGAGCCCCGCGATCGAGAGTTCTGTGCGACTGATGACCTCCGCCCGGCCGAACGTGAGGGCCAGCGTGATCGCCGACGCTATGTCGAGTGTCGCCAGGGGGAGGGGAGTGAAGACGAGCTCCATCCCCAACGATCCGGAAAGGCTCGGGCCTTGGCCCCACGCTACTCCTCCCCAGGCCACGACCAGCGCGAGCGCCCCCAACAGGCACATTTTCATGTCAGACCACCTCGTAGGGCAGGGTACGGGGGAGGGCCAGCTCGGGGGGGAACAGGCGTGGGGCGAGCCGG
Organism: uncultured Thermotogaceae bacterium; assembly: GCA_964435345.1. GTDB lineage: Bacteria > Bipolaricaulota > Bipolaricaulia > Bipolaricaulales > Bipolaricaulaceae > Bipolaricaulis. The sequence continues at coordinate 1,393 of CAYSZC010000073.1, read as the reverse complement.
GCGTGTTTGTCCGGCCCGCCCCGGACCCCTGTCTCAGAAGGACGGGAGGACGTCGGCGAGCGTCGGCCGGCCGATCTCCTGGAGCTCGTACCGCACGCGGGTGGCAGCCTTCTCGATCTCGATCAGCCGGCGGAGGTCCACCGGGGTCGCGATGACCACGGTCTCGCACGGGACCCGGGCGATCGTCGCTGCGAGCTCTTCGATCTGGGCCTTGCCGTACCCCATCGCCGGGAGCACCGGGCCGAGGTGGGGGTAGGCCGCGTAGACCGCGGCGAGGGAGCCCTGCGCATGGGGGCGAGGGTCAACGAGGACCGCTCCGAGTTTGCGCGCGGCCACCGCCCCGGCCCCGAACGGCATTTCTCCGTGGGTCACCGTCGGGCCGTCCTCGACCACGAGGACCCTCCGCCCGGCCACGAGGGCGGGCTCTTCCACGGCGATCGGGGATGCCGCCTCCACGACCGGGGCCCGTGGGTTGAGAAGAGCGAGCGAGGCCCGCAGTCGTTCCACCGGCTCGAACCCGGCCGTGTCCACCTTGTTGATCACGATCGCGTCGGCCTGGCGCACGGTGACCGATCCGGGCCAGTACGTGTTCTCGTGCCCGGCTCGCAGGGGATCGGCGACCACGATCAGGAAATCGGGGCGGAAGAACGAGAAGTCGTTGTTTCCCCCGTCCCACAGGATCACGTCCGCCTCGGCCTCGGCCCGACGGAGGACGCCCGCGGAGTCCACGCCCGCGTAGACGACTGATCCAGCCTGGATGTGCGGTTCGTACTCTTCGCGCTCTTCGATCGTGCACTCGGCCCGGTCCAGGTCTTCCAGAGACGCGAACCGCTGCGCCGCTTGGCGCACGAGGTCGCCATAGGGCATGGGATGGCGGACCACGGCGACCTTCTTCCCCCTCTCTTTGAGGAGGTGGGCTACCCTGCGGGTCGTTTGGGACTTTCCTGACCCGGTGCGGACCGCGCACACGGCGACGACCGGCTTTTTCGCCACGAGTTGGGTGGCGCGGGGGCTCATCAGACAGAAGTCCGCCCCCGCCGCGGTGACGATCGCCGCCCGGTCCATCACATGCTGGTGAGAGACGTCGGAGTAGGCGAACACCACGCGGTCCACCGCCCGGTCCCGCACGAGGTCGGGGAGCCGGTCCTCCGGCTCGATCGGGACCCCGTTTGGGTAGAGCCGGCCCGCGAGTTCGGGGGGATAGCGGCGGCCGTCGATCCCCGGGATCTGGGTGGCCGTGAACGCGACCACCTCGTAGGCGTCGTTATCCTTGAACGCGACGTTGAAATTGTGGAAGTCCCGGCCGGCAGCGCCCATGATGATGACCTTGACCTTGCGCATGAATTCACCTCAGTTGTGGGGTGGTGTAGCCGGCGGATTATACCCGGCGACC
>CAYSZC010000072.1:0-6174 GCA_964435345.1 uncultured Thermotogaceae bacterium | reverse complement strand
GCGACGCGACGAAACCGTTGCTTTCCGTAGCGTCGGGCTTCATGCCTGACGGCGCCAGTCTTGGTAGAATAATTCTGGCACTCAAGGAGGTGGGTCCGATGAGGTTACTGACGAGGTTGGTGGCGGGCGGCGGCGTGGCCGCGTTTTTCTTCTTCTCCTGGATCATCATGATGCTCTGGAACAGCATCGTTGCGGGGCATCTCGAGTTGGCCAAGCCTCTGTCCTACCTGCAGACGTGTGGGCTGTGGTTCATGATCATTCTCCTCTTCGCCTGGACAGGGATTGGCGCCGGATGGCGGTTCAGACTGAGCTGGTGCCGCGAGCGTCGGCGCGAGGAGTCCGGGCGGGATATCGAGAGGAAGATCCGCCGCGGCTTGGCGCGCTGGGCTGGGGCCGAAGAGGACGTGGAGTGGGACGATCTCGGGAATCAGATCGAGAAGAGGCTCAAGGCGAAGTTCAAGCAGTGGCTCGCCGAGGACGATACCTGAGTTTCTCCGCCTGAGCGGGAAGGGGTTTAGTCTTCGCGGCGCACCACGAGGCGTGGCCCGTCCTGGCCTACGACCCGTACTCGATCTCCTTTGTGGATCGGGCCCCCCTCACCGCGGGCCTTCCAGTACTCGCCCGTCACGAGCACCCACCCGTCGGGCATGAGATCGTCCTTGGCCACCCCGGACAGGCCGACCATCGTTGTGAGGGGGCGCGGCCGGCGTTGTTGGGCGAGGAGACCCTTCGAGACGATGAACAGGAAGATCAGGGTCAGCGTCCCCACCGTGGCCACCACCGTGATCCACGAGAGCCCGAGCACCGGGCTGTCGAGCTCGAACAGGGAGAAGGACCCGATGAGCAGGCTCACCACGCCCCCCGTGGTGAGGATGCCGTCGGTCGGGGTGAACGCGTCGAGCACCATCAGCAGGACCCCGAACAGGATCAGGCCTACGCCGACAAAGCTGATCGGGAGGATCTGAAGCCCGAGGAGCGCCAGCAGGAGCGATATCCCGCCGCCGATGAGCCCGATCCCGATCCCGGGGGTGAAGAACTCGGAGACCAGGCCGTACAGCCCGAGGATGAGGAGGATGTAGACGAGGTTCGGGTCGGCGAGGTAGGAGAGCACCCTGTCCTTCAGGCTCATCCCGATCTTGCGCACGGGGAGACCCTGGGTACGTAGCGTGCGCCCGTCGCGGAGGGCGTACCCGTCCAGCGCCGCGAGGAGCGCGGGGAACGAGGCGGCGAGGATCTCGATCACCCCGAGGTCGAGGGCCTCGGTGGCCGTGGCGGTGGCGGACTCGCGCACTGCGCGCTCCGCCCAGTCTGCGTTGCGACCCCGCAGCTCGGCCACGGAACGGATCCGGGACACGGCGTCGTTCACGGCTTTGAGGACGATGGGGTCGTCTTCCTGGGGGGCCTCCCCGCCGATCGCCACCGGGTGGGCAGCGCCCACGCTCGTGCCCGGCGCCATCGCCGCGATGTCGGCGGAGACGAGGATGAACGTGCCTGCGGAGGCGGCCCGCGCCCCGGCCGGACCGACCCAGACCACGACCGGGACCTCGGAGCCGAGGATCGCCTCCATGATTTCCTTCATCGCCGTGTCCAGTCCCCCCGGGGTGTCGAGGACGAGCACCGCGAGTGAGGCGCCGGCTCGATTGGCCTCTCGCAGCCCCCGCACGACGTAGGCGCTCGTGGCCGGGTTGATCGTCCCGTCGAGGGAAAGCTCGATCACCTCCGCCCCGGAGGGGAGGAACGTGATCGCAGCTAAGGCCAGCACGGCAAGGGCTACCCGCATCGCCCTCGATTGTACCGCGCCTCCCCCTCTGGGGCGGGCGATCCCGCCCGGCGGGGGGCTGCCGCGGAACGCAGCTCAGGGTCAAGCGGGACCCTCCGCTATGCTTGGAACTCGAGATGGCGCGCTGGGTCGGTGGGATCGTGCTGGGAGGGCGCCTGTGGGTGATGTGGACCCTGTTCTGGCGCGGGGCAGCTTGGCCGGTGGTGGCGCTCGGGGCGGCGTTTCCCGTGACGATCCTGACCGCGGTGCGGATCGGACTCCTGCGCCGGGAGTTCCCGATCTCCGCCTGGACCCGGGTGGACCTGTGGGCCACGTTCGCCCGCGCCTTCCCCGGATCACCTTGGACCGGGCGACAGCCATCGCCCTCCTCGGTGCCGTGGCGCTTGCGGCGGGGCTCCTGTTCTTCGGGTGAGATGCGCACACGATGAGGCCGCGGTGCCGTGGTCGCTATAATGGGCCGTTCCGAAAGGAGGAAGACATGGCCGACGATTGGAGGTGCCGAGGCGCAGCGGGTGGATTCGCCGGCGCGTTCTGGTTCGCGGGGTGGTTGTTCACGCTTGCGTTCACCCAGCTTCTCTGGTGGCAGGCGATCCTCGCCCTGGTGGTCTGGCCGTACTACCTGGGGGTCAGGCTGCGGTAGAGGTTTTCGTTCCCGCTGGGGACCAGGCCAAGCCAACCCGCGGTTCGCCGTGGCCCGGCCCTGGCGAGCCTCCTTGGTCGCGGCCTCCGCATGTCCGTCCGCAACGGTGCACGCCCGCGAAATGCACCCCGCCGGCCTCGAAGAAGCTGTACAGGCACACCCGGCCCTGACCTCCCCCCGCTGCGGTAGGGAAAGAAACGGGAAACTGGTACGCCCGGCAGGATTTGAACCTGCGTCCTCTGCCTCCGCAGGGCAGCGCTCTATCCCCTGAGCTACGGGCGCGGAAGTACGGTCACCAGTTTACGGTTAGCAGGTTCACGGCGCACGAAAACCAGGAACCGGTTGACTGGTAACCGCCTTGCTGGCGGAGGGACGGGGATTCGAACCCCGAAGGCCTTTCAGCCGTACCGGTTTTCGAGACCGGCTCCTTGCCGTTCGGACATCCCTCCGCTTGGCATTATCGTCAGGCACGGGTAGGGCGTCAACGGGAATGCCGATCAGGAGCGCCGGGATAGGATTCCGGTCAACACGAGGACCGCGCCCACGATCTGGAGCGGCAGGAGCACCTCGCCCAGGAGCCACCACCCGAACAGCCCGGCGAACACGGGTTCGGTGGCGAGCACGATCGCCATCCGCGAGGCCGTGGCCCGGCGCCCGGCCCAGGCCAGAACGTAGAACGCGCCGGTCGTGGCCAGGACCGCGGTCACCCCGACCGCGATCCATACCTGCGCCGAGAACGAGAACGCGACCTCTCCCCACAGCCCGGCCCCGGCCAGGGAGAGAAGCGCCACCAGGCCAATCTGGGGCGGGAGAAGCGCGCGGTAGTCCCCGACCTTGGCGTACCGCTCGAGGAGCACGAGGTACACCGCAAACGCGATCGCGCACATCACCGTGAGGAGGTCTCCGAACCACGTTCCGCCAGCCATCCCGTTTCCGCCCAGGGCGAGGAGGACCACGCCCGCCGCCGACAGCCCAACCCCCACCCACGTCCGACGGGCCGGGCGGCTTCCTAGGACCCAGGCCACCACGGGCACCAGCACCACCGACAGTCCCGTGATCAGTCCGGATTTCTGGGCGGTGGTGTGCACAAGTCCCCAGGTCTGAAAGAAATACCCCCCGAATAGGACCGCGCCGAGCCCCAGGCCCCGGCTCCAGTTGCGCCACGACCACACCCCCGGCCGACCCCGGAGCAGGGGCAGGGTAAGGACGGCGGCCAGGGTGAACCGGAGGGCGAGGAACCACAACGGCCCGACCTCGCGCAGTGCGTCCTTTACCAGGACGAACGTCCAGCCCCACACGGCGGTGACGACGAGGAGCGCCAGCGTGGACATCAACCGGAGATGAAGTGGATCACGTCGCTGTCCTGGACGGTGTAGTCACGGCCGGCGCGGTGGGCTTGGCCCGCCTCCCGCAGGGCGCGCTCCGACCCGGCGGCGAGGAGGTCCGGGATGTGCATCACCTCGGCCAATACGAACCGATCGCGGAAGTCGGTGTGGATAGCGGCCCCGGCGTCGGGGGCCCGTGTCCCCTCGGGCACGGTCCACGCCCGCACCTCCGGCCCCTCCACCGTGTAGAAGGTGATCATCGCGAGGAGGGTGTACGCCTCTCGTACCAGCCGCACTAGGGCCGACTCCGCGAGGCCGTACTCCACGAGGAACGCCCGCCGCTCCTCCTCGTCCGGGCAGGCCTCTCCCAGCTCGGCCTCAAGCTTCCCGCGGACGAGCACCCACCCCGCGCCACCCTCCGCGGCGATCTCCGCCACCGTCTGCGATAGGGCGTTGTCGCCTTCGTCGCCGACATTGGCCACGAACAGGACGGGCTTCGCCGTGAGCGGGGCGAGCTCGCGAAGGAGAGGGAACTCATCGGGAGAGAGGCCGAGGTTGCGAATCGGGATCCCTCCCTCCACCGCGCCGACGAGACGATCGAGCAGGGCGAGTTCGGCCTGTGCTGCCCTATCCCCGGTGCGCGCCACCTTGGCGGTCCGCTCGCGGGCCCGCTTCAGGGTCTCCCGGTCCTTGGCGAGGAGTTCTGCCTCCACCACCCGGATGTCCCGCCGCACGTCCAGCGGGCCCATCGGGTGGGCGATGTTCGGGTCCTGAAAGCACCGCACCACGTGGAGGATCGCCTCCACCCCGCGGATCTCGGCGAGGAACTGGTTGCCAAGACCCTCGCCGTGGGATGCCCCCTCCACGAGTCCCGCGATGTCCACCACCTCGATCGTCGTGGGTACCTTCTTCTTGTCAGGGAACAGCGCGTGGAGCCGGTCCAGCCGTTCGTCGGGGACCGCGGCCACGCCGTGGTGGGGGGCGATGGTGCAGAACGGGTATGCTTCCACCTTGGCTCCGGCCAGCGTCAAAGCGTTGAAGATCGTGGACTTCCCCGCGTTGGGGAGCCCGACGAGGCCGAAGCTCCGGCTCACAGCAGCATCTCCCTGACGACAGCAGCGATCTCGACGGGAGTGCGGGCGACGGGGATCCCGGCCTTCTCCAACCGCTCCGCCTTCGCCTGGGCTGTGCCCTCGCTCCCGGTCACGATCGCCCCGGCGTGGCCCATCCGCTTTCCAAGCGGCGCCGAGAACCCAGCGATGTAGGCCACAACGGGCTTCGTCCCCTTCTCCGCGAGGTAGACGGCGGCTTCCTCCTCGGCGCTGCCGCCGATCTCCCCGACGAGGACGACCACCTTCGTCTCGGGATCGGACTCGAACAAGGGGAGGAGGTCGGTGAATGAACTCCCGATGATCGGGTCTCCACCGATCCCGATGACCGTGGATTGCCCGATCCCCGCCTGCGACAAGTGGTGGGCGATCTCGTACGTGAGGGTCCCGGAGCGGGACACGATCCCCACCGGGCCCGGCGTGAACCCGGCGCCGGGGATCACCCCGACCTTGGCCTGGCCCGGGGAGACGATCCCTGGACAGTTCGGCCCGATCAGGCGCACCGGGTAGGCCTTGAGAAGGTGATAGGTGCGGAGCATGGCGTGGAGCGGGATCCCCTCCGTGATGCACACGAGGAGCGGAATACCGGCAGCCGCGGCTTCGAGCAACGCATCGGAAGCGAACGCCGCGGGCACGAACAGGACGGAGGCATCCAGTCGGTGTGCCTCCGCCGCCTCGGCCACCGAGTCATATACGGGAATCCCATCGAAGGTTTGCCCGCCCTTCCCCGGCGTCACCCCGGCCACGACCTTCGTCCCGTACGCCGCCATCTGCCGCGTGTGAAACGCCCCCTCGCCCCCGGTAATCCCCTGGACGAGCACCTGTGTGTTCTCATGGATCAGGATGGACACGATTTCACCTCGGTTGAGAGGAAGGATAAGAACCCCGGCAGCAGGCGGCAACCCAAGACGCCCCGGCTGTGGTTCTCGGTCCCCCGAAGTCTTCTCTCATCGAAAGATGAGCATAAGAGCGTGAGCCGTCAGGCTACTGTAGCCCGTGGAGCGAAGGAACGGAAGAGCTTGGCCTTCTCTTGCTGAACGAGTAAGGCGTACTCGGTATCGCTGTGAGACCGTGCGATCCGTTCCAGCTCTGCCATCGTCACACCGGGCCGCAGGTGCTGCTTGGGCTCTTGAGCTTCTCAAGAGGCGTGAGGTACGCGTCGTAGAAGTCATTTCACAACCATCCTCCAGCAGATGAGGATGCACGCCACGGTGAGGAACGCGGCATACACAGCAGTCTCTCGTAGCGCACCCGTAAGCGCCGAAAGTTCCCGACCCAGGCGAAGGTCCGCTCAATGTGCCGCCGTTGTACTCCTCGTCC
>CAYSZC010000071.1:0-6207 GCA_964435345.1 uncultured Thermotogaceae bacterium | reverse complement strand
TCACCACCGACGACGCCCGCATCAAGCTAAAGCGCCTCTACCCGACAGTTCGGATATGACATGCCACTAGAACGCTGGCGATCGGAGGTGGCTATCCAGTTCACGACGGGTAAACCCGTATATGATCGACATCGCGGTGTCGAGCGAGCGCCGCCCGCCAAGCGGAGAGGTGATCCGCCATAGGGAGTGGAACTTCTCCAGACCGTGGTTCTCCAGAAGGTGGGCGACCAGGCCGGCGGCGAGCGGTTCGACGTCGTGGGCCGGGAAGTTGGAGAAGTCGAGCAGGTGGAGGGGGATCCAGTCCGCGGTGTGCAACAGGCTCTGCATACGCGCTCGATAATCCTCAGGCGAGCTGAGATAGCGCACCAACCCCCGCTGTAGAAGAGGGGAGAGGGTCTGATCGCGCCACAGGTGGAAGACGACCAGTTCGGCCAGAGAACTATCCATCTCCCGCTCAGAGGCTACAGCGAGAATCCCCGCCCGCAGGTCGGTCAGTATCCCCGCCTCAGTCAGGGGGCCGAGGAAGACGATCGCCCGCTCGGGAAGGTTCATCTCAGCAATGAGGAGGAATTCCTTCATCCTCTTCAGATCGGCCTCCAGCTCGATTGCCCGGTCGCGGAGCGAGGCCGTCTCCCCGGCGCCAACAGCCGGAGCGCGGTGAATCCGAACAGAGCCCGCCTCAGCCGTTTCCCAGTCGGAGTAGAGCTCGACGAGGCGCAGCTCCCGCGAAAGATCGATCCCGACCGCCTGCGCCTTAAGAAACTGTCTCAGCGCCTCTTCCCATTCCCCGGCGAGGAGGTGGATCCACCCGATGTCGCCGGCGATCTCACCGACCGGCCGCCCGCCAGCGAGGTGATCCGCGTATGCAGACTGCAACAAGGCGAGTCCCTCGTCGAGGCGCCCGACCCGGATCAGCCCTCTGCCGACAGCAAGGGCCCAGCCTTCGTCCTGCGGCCCCAGCGCAGCCACTGCCTCCCTCCACATCCGATCGATCTCCACCAGACTAGAGCCGTAAACGGCCCGCAGGTTGGCATCCAGGGAACCGGCGCGCCACAGCTTCATCACCTGCGCCAACCCTCCGAACCGCTCGCTCAGGAAGGCGACAAATGAGGTGGTCATATTGATCAGGTCAGGGTCAACCCGGCGCTCAAGCTCGGCCAGCCTGGCTAGACCTTCCAGCCCCACGATCGCCACCGCTGAATACGGGGAGTTGAAGAGCTGGTAGCGGGTAAGCGGAAACCGCCCCTCGACCGACAACAGCTCCCCCAGGTTGAGGGACAAGACCTCCGGCAGGGCGGCCACGGAGAGGTGATGGTTGCGCTCTGGATGCAGGACGTACTCGATGATCCCGTGTCGCAACAAGCGGGAGCGGTTCTCCCCGACGGCGAAATCGCCAATCAACTGTATGAACGGGACCCGTACATCCTCACCGTATACGATGTCCACGGCGGCAGGGAAGATCAGCGTCCGCTCCGGGTGGTTGCGTTGCGCGATGATCGCCCCCAGTCCCGCCTCGTCATTGTGCACGAAGAGGTTTATGCGGGCGGGGAGTTGGACACGTGCGATCCCCGCCGCGCTCGCCAGCGCCGCAAGCTCTTCTTCCAGGTCGGCAATGTAAGCGCGCGGGTCCTCGGCCACCGGGGAGTCCGACGGAAAGTGAGCGGTGACCCACTCGCCGGCGACTGATTGCAGAGGCAGCCATGCGCCGGTCATCAGCGGTAGAAGGTAGAATACCAGGACTGACGAGATGGCAATCGCTACAATCCCGATCGCCATGCCCCAGGCGAGCTTTTTCACAACACCCCGCTATGCGTCCTACACGACCTTGTAGGGATCCGCCGCATCGCGCAGCGCGTCCCCGAGGAAGTTAAACGCCAGGACGGCAATGAAGATGAACAGACCGGGGATGAGGATCCAGGGGTGCCTTTCAATATTGACAATGCTCGTCGCATCGCGTATCATCATCCCCCAGCTAGAAGCTGGTTCGCGGACCCCCAACCCGAGGAAGGCGAGTGCGGACTCGGTGAGGATCATCCCGGGAATGGTAAGAGTGGCCGAGACCAACATGTAGGTTACTAGATTCGGCGTTATGTGACGAAGAATGACGCGCAGGTCGCTGTCCCCGATCGCCTTGGCCGCCAGCACGAACTCCCGCTCCCGCAGCGACAGGAACATCCCGCGCAGGATCCGGGCTAGCCCGGCCCAGGCCATCAGAGAGATGATAGCGATGATTCCCAGGAAGGCCTGCGCCGGCCGGAGGCGCATTGCATGCATGATCGTGGCCATGACGAGCAATACCGGCAGGGTGGGCAAGGCGATCACCACCTCGCACAGTCGTTGGATCAGGTTATCGATCCATCCGCCGTAGTAACCGGAGAGCCCGCCCACCATCAACGCGATCGGGGTGACGATCAGGACGACGAGCGGACCGATCACCAGCGAGATACGGGTGCCGTACAGGATGCGCGAGAAGATACAGCGGCCGAGCCCATCGCTCCCGAAGAGGAATATCTGTGCCGCATGCCGCGGATCGTTCCCCGCGGTCCCCACCCCGAAGAGTCGCAGGTTGGTGGGGAATATGCCCAGGATCCGATGCGTATCAGGCCCCCGCACAAACAACCTGATCGGGTAGGCCCTTGTCGTGTCCTCGACAAAAGAAACCTTGAATGTGGTCGGGTCAACCCTCCGCTTGGTCGCATAGACGAACGGCCACGTCGGTCGCCCCTCCTGATCGACGATCCGAATGCGGTGGGGGGGATGGAATGGTCGGCCGCGCAGTTGAAGCGTATAGTGATAGGGAGCAAGGAAGTTGGCGAATATACCACCCAGGGCCAACACGATAACGATCGCTGCCCCAACATTCCCGACGCGGTGACGCCTGAATGCCCGCCAGATCAGCTGTCCCTGGCTGCGGCTGACGTATCCCTCCTCTGGTAGATCCCGCCTCGCCGTCTCCTTCCTTCTCAGGAACCATCTCATGGCAATCGTCTCCTTCATCTCAATTGTAGCGTATCCGTGGGTCGGCCCAGGCGAGGGCGATATCGGCGAGCAGGTTTCCAACCAGCAGCAGAATGGTGAAGAACATCAATCCGGCCATCACGGTGTACATATCATTCCCCATGAGAGCGCCCCAGAAGGCCCGCGACACCGTGGGCAGGTTGAAGACGATCGCCGCGATCAGTTCCCCTGTTACCAGCGATTGCAGCAGGCCCATGCCCAGGCCGGTGATCAGTGGGTTCACGACGTTGCGCAGCGTGTGCTTGTAGAGTACCGCCCGGTCGGTGAGACCCTTCGCGCGAGCGGTGAGCACGTACTGCTCGCCCAACGTATCGAGCGTCAGCCCACGCATTATCCGCACCAGGCCGGCCATTCCCGCAGTGCCGATCACCAGCACCGCCGGCCAGACGTGCCACAGAAAGCTGACGAACTTCCCCCAGCTCCACGGTTGTCCTAGGTACTCTGGCGCCACCACCCCGGTGATCCCCAATCCGTGCGCCCCCACGTCCAGCGGGACCACCAGGATCCACAGCAGGACCAGGGCGAAGAAAAAGTTGGGGATCGCCATGCCGAAGAAGGCGAGCCCGGTGAACATGTGGTCCGATACCTTGTACTGATGGGTAGCGGAGTAGATCCCCACCGGGAGCGCCACCACCCAGGTGAACAGGAGAGTTATTGCCGCGACCCGCATCGTCCACCACAGTCGCTCCATCCCCGGGCCAAACAGGGCCTCAAACGCCGGGCGGCGGGTGTCAAACGAGTGCCCGAAGTCCCCCCGCACGACCCCGCTAATCCAGCGCCAATACTGCACGTGGATCGGCCTGTCCAGACCTAACCGCTCTATCTCTCGTTCCAGTTGGGCCCGATCGACATTGGGGTCAAGCCGCAGCTCACTAAGGTGGTCCCCCGGCATCAGGTCGAGCAGCCCAAAGATCAATATAGAGACCACTACCAGCAGCGGGATCATGCCCAGTAGACGGCGCACGATGTAGGCGATCATTCTATGCGCTCCTTAAGATCGCAGATACCAGCTCTCCGAGCGGAGGGACGTCCGCTCGGAGAGCCTCTGACTCAGAACTTACGGTTTTACGGCCGGCGGAAGGAGAAGATCATCCCCCGCGAGCCGGTGGCGGTAGCGTTGACGTTGGACCAGGCGGCGTTGCCGAAATGATCGTAGAACGCGAAGAGGAAAGTATCCTCTGCGGTGTAGATCAACGGCAGGTTCTCCGCTATGATCCGCTGGAACTCGGCGAAGTAGGGGTAGGCCTCGGCGTCAGAGAGGGCTGTGGCCTGCAGAGCCCACAGCTCGTCGACGCGCGCGTTCCACTCCATCGGGTCGGCGACGGGGAACTTCTCCGGAAGGACGCCGTCAGGCCCGCCGGCCGAGAACCGCCAGAAGTGGAGGTCCCCGGTGCTCCTCCAGATCACTCCCGCTCCGTGCGGATCCAGGCCACCGGTGAAGCCGATGATCACCGACTCCCAGCCCTCGGCGCTTAGCAGCTTGCCGACCAAATCGCGGAATGGGATCGGAGAGAAGGTGACATCCAGGCCGAGCTTCTCCAGGTCGTCCTGTATGATCAACCCGATCTGCTCCCGCATCGTGTTCCCGGCGTTGGTCATGATCGCGAACTTGACCGGCGTCCCGTCGGCGAACTCCCTGATCCCGTCCCCGTCGGTATCAAGCAGGCCTATCTCGTCCAACAGGGCCGCGGACTTCTCCAGGTCGTACTCGTAGACGATCTCCATCTCCGGGGCGAAGAACGGGGAGGGGATCGATACCGGGCTCCACTGTTTGACTGCCAGGCCCAGGAAGACGGTGTCAATGATCGTATCCTTGTCTACCGCGTGTGCTACGGCCTTGCGGAAGCGAAGGTCGCGGAAGAGCTCCCGCAGGTTCGGATCTTCCACGTCCTGGTGGAAGGTGATAAACTCCCCCCCGAAGTGGGGCACGTCATCGATCTTCGTCGTGTACCCCCGTACTGGACCCTCTTCAAGGAAGGTCGCCACGTCCTCCGCCCGGGGGGCTACGGCGTCGGTTTCGCCACCGCGGAACTTGAGTATTGACACGTCGATCGACGCCACGATGTGCACCAGTACCTCATCGAAGTAGGGAAGCCGGTTCCCCGCCGGATCCCACTGCCAGTAGTAGGGATTGCGCACCATCCTGATCAGAAGGTCGGGGACAAACTCAGCGAAGATGAATGGGCCCGTCCCGGCCATATCCTCGGGCTTGACGTCCACTCCCCAGGCGGTGTTGAACTGGCACTCCGCAAGCTCTGCATTGAGTTTCCCTACGTGGCGCCATAGTTTGTGGTGGGGGAGGATCGCGGTGCCGCCAACCGCCTCCAGGATCGGTCGAAACCAGGTGGTCAAGTGCACCTTCACCGTGTAGTCGTCGATCTTCTCGAAGCTGGGCAGGGTCCCATCCGGCAGCTTCCAGATCGCCCGCCGGGCGTCGACATCTTCGTTCAGCCACAGGTCCCGCCAGGTGAACATGACATCGGCGGCGGTGAACGGCTCGCCGTCCGACCACTTGATCCCCCGGCGCAGGTGGAAGGTGATGGACAGCCCGTCCGCAGCGATCTCCCAGGACTCGGCAAGCACGGGGACGAGCTCCATGGTCATCGTATCCCGCTCGACCAGACCGTGGAACATCCGATCAGGGACATAACCCGAGGCGGTGTCCCGCACCATGATCGAGTTGAAGTGCCTGGGGTTAGAGATCATCGTCACCCGGACCGCTCCCCCCCGCACCCCTATCTCCAGGTCCTCGTAGGGAGTCCCCGCGACGCCGAGGGGGATCACGCGGCCGTAGGGTGGCTCGAAGGGCGGCGGACCTCCCATTGCCAGAACACTCACCACCAGCAAAGCGGTCAGCAACACTGATATGCCAACTTTGACTTTTGACATTTTCCTTTTCCTCCTTTATTGGTTGCACTCTTCCATGTTCTTGCCTTTGGGCCAGGTGGCAGTAACTCCAGGTCACCTGACTGACAGTAACCGGAGGTCGGCTACCATTCGCACCATGTCTTCTCCGACCTGGAGATACTGTCAGTTGACCTCCCTTGCTCTCGCTTAGATCACCTCCTTCTCTGGGTCCCGAGGAAGCTTGGGCAGAGAGACAACCCCACCGCGCAGAGATCGGCACGGCACCCCCGGTATGAAGCCGTCCTCTATGCCCGACCACTAACCTAAACAACGTAGTATAGC
>CAYSZC010000070.1:0-6291 GCA_964435345.1 uncultured Thermotogaceae bacterium | reverse complement strand
GGGGCCGCTCTGTGGAAAACCGAAGGTCACGTGTCCGGGAGTCGTGGGACAGATGTCCAAGAGAACGAGTTAGGAAACCCTTCCTAGGCTCTCCTCTACCCGTGTTCTTGTCCCCAGTGTTTTCCCCAAGACAATGTAGTGGAGCGCACATCGGCCCTTTTGCCGCAGTCGGCCCAGGGAAGTCGTCCGGTTCCCCTATCGCGTGAGGGCCACCGATCCGGAGGATGTCAACCAGGATGAAGGCACTTGTAACCGGGGCGACGGGGTTCATCGGGGCCAGCGTGGTGCGGGCCCTCCTCTCCCATGGCTATCCCGTACGGGCCCTGACGCGGGCGGGTTCCGACGGCACGAACCTCGCCGGCCTCGAGGTGGAATGGGTCCCCGGAGACGTGCGGAACCTCGCGTCGGTGCGGCAAGCGATGGTCGGGTGTTCCCACGTGTTCCACGTCGCCGCCCTGTACGCGCTCTGGGTCCGGCCGCGTCGGCTTATCTACGAGGTCAACGTGGATGGGACGCGCAACGTCCTCCAGGCCGCCCTGGACGCGGGCGTGGAGCGGGTGGTGCACACGAGCTCGGTGGCCGCGTTGGGGTTGCGGCACGACGGCCGTCCCTCCGACGAAGCCACGCCCCTCGACCCGCGCGTCCTCGTGGGCGACTACAAGCGGAGCAAGTACCTCGCTCAGCAGGTCGCCCTCGAGTTCGCAAGACAGGGCCTCCCGGTGGCGATCGTGAACCCGAGCTTCCCGGTCGGCCCCTACGATCGGAAGCCCACCCCTACCGGTAAGGTGATCGTGGACTTCCTGAACCGACGGATGCCGGCGTACGTGGACACGGGGATGAACGTGGTGGCGGTGGAGGACGTGGCCGTCGGGCACCTCCTGGCCGCGGAGAAGGGGCGACCCGGCGAGTGCTACATCCTCGGCGGAGAGAATCTGGCGTTGGGAGATCTCCTCGGGCTTCTCGCCGAGATCACCGGCCTTCCCGCGCCGCGGGTGCGCCTCCCCCGTCTTCCCCTGTTCGTGCCCGCGTACGTCAATGCAGCCCTCTGCCGCGTCACCGGGGCAACCCCGCGGCTCACGCCGGATGCGCTCCGGATGGCCCGCCACCGCATGTTCTACGATCCGGGCAAGGCAGTGCGGGAACTGGGGCTCCCCCAGACCCCGGCCCGGGAAGCGCTGCGTCGAGCCGTGGCCTGGTTCGAGGAGAACGGGTATGTCAACCGACGTCCGTCCCGACGCGGAGGAGAGCGAGTGCCTGATCGAGGTTGACCTCTGTGTCCACGCACCCGTCGCGCGACAGGGGGACGATCGCAACGAGGGGCCGCGTCGGGAGACCCGCGACCGCCTCCTCCCCCTCCTGAAGCTCCTTGGCGCAGGCGACCGCGACCACCGCCCGCGGCGCAGTGTCTTGGACGAACCGCAAGGCCAGCGCTCCGCCGGGGGCGATGCACACCCCCTTGTACCCAAGCCGGTGCGCCTCTTCCCGTAGGGTACGGATCGGGCACTCCGCCGTGCAGTCCGCCGGGCAGGCGAACCCATCCCGCGACGGGCGGCCCGGGCAGGTCTGACTAGGCCGCAAGCAGTGCGGCAGGAGGAGCACCCGCTCCCCCAACGGGATCCCGGCCAGCCGCTCCGTTCTGATCTCAGCCATGGCCGAAGACCTGAACCGTGACCTCCCGCTCCCGAGGCCGGTCCAACTCCACGAGGAACACCCGCTGCCATCGCCCGAGGACGAGCCGCCCCTCCTCGACCGGGATCGCCTCGCTCGACCCTAGGAGAAGGTGTTGGCAATGCGCATGAGCATTGGGGCACTCGTCCTCGGTCATGTTGTGGGTGCGGATGGAGAAGTCGTTGTGCCGGTAGTAGAGGTCGCGCGGTGCGACCCGTTTCAGGAACTCCTCCATGTCCGCGATGAGGAGCGGTTCGTTCTCGTTCACCCGGATCGCCGCCGTGGTATGACGGCAGAACACCAGAGCGATCCCGTCGCGAACGCCGCTCTCGCGGACCAGGCGCTGTACTTCGTCGGTGATGTCGTTGAACTGGGGCGCCCGTTCCGTGGTCACGGTGCACGTCATCCGCCGCAACACCGGGCCGGCGTAGGTCGGGTTCATCGGTCCCCTCCCAAGGCGCGCAGGCGCCTGATCACGGCCTGGACGGCCTCATCGGGGGTGGAGGCGCCGGCGGTGACGCCGACCCGAGACATCCCGGCGAGCCACTCCGAGAGGATTTCGTCCGCCGATTCGATGAAGTGGGTGCGTACGCCGGTCGCGCGGACGACCTCCGCCAGGCGGCGGGTGTTGGCGGAGTTGCGGGAACCGACGACGAAGATCGCCTCCACGCGCCGAGCCAGGTCCTGAGCTGCCCGGTAGCGGCGCCCCGTCTCCGGACACGTCGTGTCCACCACCTGGACCTCGCTCAGGGTGGGGTGTTGCCGGGTGAGGACGCCCAGCACGAACTCCCAGAACGCCTCTCGCTCTTTCGTCGTCTGGGACACGATCGCGAGCCGCCCCGCCCGCGCCAGGGGAGCGTCCGCCGGGACGAGGGTGGCGTGGCCATTCCCGCCCGTCCAGGCGAGGAGCCCTTGGACCTCGGGGTGGGTCGCCTCGCCGTAGATGAGGACGGTGAACCCGGCCTCGCTCAGCCGGTGGGCCGCCTCTTGCGCCCGCTTCACGATCGGACAGGTCGTGTCCACGAGGCCCAGCCCCCGCCGACGGATCTCCTCGACCACCGCCAGTCCTGCCCCGTGGGCGGTGATCGCCACCGCGGGGGCCGTCACCTCGTCCAGCACGCGCACCACCTCTGCCCCCTTCGCGGCGAGGCGGTCCACGACGTGGGCGTTGTGGACGATCGCCCCCAGTGTCGCGAGGGGCCCCTGCTCCCGGAGGTGCTCCTCGACCATCTCCACCGCCCGGCGTACCCCGGGACAGAACCCATACACCTCGGCAAGCTCGATCCTCATTGCCCTATCACCCATCACCCATCGCCGCATTTCGACACCGTCCGAGGGCCATCAGTGGGAAGTAGTGCCGGTACAGGTGGTAGCGGATCATGAAGTCGGTGGGGAACCCCGTTCCCGTAAAGCAGGGCTCGTCCCACGTCCCATCCTCACGCTGCGCCGCGACGAGGTACGCGATCCCGCGGCGGACGGGGTCGCCCTTCCCCTCTCCCGCGGCGAGGAGGGCCAGCAAGGCCCACGCCGTCTGGGAAGGGGTGGACGGCCCCCGACCCCGCAGCTCGACTCGATGATAGGACGCGATGTTCTCTCCCCACCCGCCGTCCTCGTTCTGGCGGGAGAGGAGGAACCCCACCGCCTTCCGCACCCGGGGGTCCGCCATGTCCCAACCGCAGACGGCCAAGGCAGGGAGCACCGCGCCGGTCCCGTAGACGTGGTTCACCCCCCACCGACCGTACCACGACCCGTCCGGTTCCTGCTCCCGCCACAGGTAGCGCAGCGCTCGATCCAGAGGCCGGAACCCGGGGCGGCGCCCGAGGCGGCCGAGGATCTCCACGATGTGGGCGGTCACGTCGGCTGATGGCGGGTCAATGAGCTCGCCGAAGTCGGCGAACGGGATCTCCCGGAGGAAAGTCGCCGTGTTGTTCCGGTCGAACGCCCCCCAGCCGCCGTTCCGGGACTGCATCCCGAGGAGCCACTCCGTCCCCCGGTGGAGGGCGAACGCCTTGGTCTCCTCCGAGAGGGCGGTCGCCAGGAGGCCCATCATCACCACCGACGTGTCGTCCGTGTCGGGGTAGACAACGTTGTCGAACTCGAACGCCCACCCGCCAGGCCGGGCCCGGCACCGCACCTGCCAGTCCCCGCCCACGAAGATCTGCTCCCCGAGGAGCCACTCCCCCGCCCGGATCAGCGCCGGGTGGTCGGGGGCCAACCCCGCGTCCTGCAACGCCATCAGCGCCAATCCCGTGTCCCACACCGGGGAGATGCACGACTGGAGGCGGAACGTGCCCTCGTCCTCGATCGCGTACCGCTGGAAGCCCTCGATTCCCTGGCGCATCGCCGGCGAAGCCACGGGGTGGCCGAGAGAGTGGAGGGCGATCAGGGAGTAGACCCATGGGGGTTGGATCCCGCCCCAGCACCCGTCCGCCTCCTGCCTCTCCACGATCCACGCCTCGGCCCGGCGCAGGGCCGCGCGGCGGAGCGGCTTCCACGGCAGCCTCTCGCCCACACGCAGCGCCCGGTCGGCCAACCGGAACACCGTCGCCCAGGCCCCCTGCTTCCGCGGCAGGGAGAGGTCGGCATGGTCCCGGCCGCGGGGGAACAGGTCATCGCCCCTCGCCCGTTCGGGAATGGGGTGGATGGGCTTCAACGCCCGCAGGATGGTGAGGGGGACGATCGTCCCGCGCGCCCAGGAGCCGAAGGCGTAGATGTTCACCGGGAACCATTGGGGCAGGAGGACGAGCTCAGGCGGGAGCATCGGCGTGGCGTCCCACGGCCACTCCCCGAGGAGGGAAAGCCACAGCTTCGTGAACACCCGGGCCTTCTCCACCCCACCCCGAGCAACGATCCAATCGCGGCTCATCCTCATGCGCGGATCGGTCGGCTGCACCCCGGCGAGCTTGAGGGCGAGGTAGGCCTCGATCGTGGTCGAGAGGTCCCCCGGCCCGCCGTGCCAGTTGGCCCACGTCCCGTCCTCCCTCTGCTGGGAGAGGAGGTAGCGCGCGATCTTGTCCCACAGCGCTTGCGTCCCGATCCCGAGGATGTGGGTCAGGAAGAGGTGCTCGGCGGTGATCGTCACGTTGCTCTCCAGCTCCCCCCACCAGTAGCCATCAGAATGCTGGTTGCCGAGCAGCCAGTCCGACGCCCACCTGATCGCCTGGTCGAGAGTGGCCTGCGCCACGTTCTGATCACGCATGCTCTCCCACCTCCCGCTGCACGAGGGCGACGAACTCCGCCACGACCCGCTCTTCCGCGACCTTGGGTCGGACGACCGTGCCGTGGGCGTAGAGGGTGGCGAACCCTTGCCCGCCGAGGACGGCGAAGTCGGCACGCTCGGCCTCGCCCAGCCCGTTCACTGGGCAACCCATGATGGCAATGGACAAGGGTTCGATCAGATCGGAAAGAGCACTCCGCACGGCCTGTGCGATCCCGGCGATGTCCACCCCGGTCCGCCCGCACGTGGGACAGACGACGAACGCCGGGCCGCGCTTCCGCAGGTTCAGGGCCCTGAGGATCTCCCACGCCGCCTCCACTTCCCGCACCGGGTCCCCGGAGAGAGAAACTCGGATCGTGTCGCCGATCCCCTCGGAAAGGAGGATCCCCAGCCCCACGGCGGAGCGGATCGCCCCATCCCAGGGAGTTCCGGCTTCGGTGATTCCAATGTGGATCGGCCAGTCCCCCTCCTTGCGGAGGAGGCGGTTGGCCTCCACGGTGAGGGGCACGTCGTGGGCCTTGATCGAGACCACGATGTCCCGGAACCCCACCTGTTCCAGGAGTCGGATCTCCCACAGCGCCGCATCCACCAGGCCTTGAGCCGTGATCTCGCCGCTCGGGCCCTTGAACCGGGCATCCACGGAACCGGCGTTGACGCCCACGCGGATCGGCACGTTCCGTTCCGCCGCGGCGATGGCGACCTCCTGCACCTTGTCCGGGTCGCGGATGTTCCCCGGGTTGAGGCGGAGCTTGTCCGCGCCGGCGGAAAGCGCGGCCAGAGCCAGCCGGTGGTCGTAGTGGATGTCGGCCACGATGGGGGCTGCGACCTCTTTCTTGATCTCCCGAATCGCCCGCGCCGCAGACCCGTCGGGGACGGCCACCCGGACGACTTCGCATCCCCCGCGGAGAAGGTCCCGAATCTGGGCCACCGTAGCCGAGACGTCGTCGGTGCGCGTGTTCGTCATGGATTCGACGACGATCGGGTTCCCTCCGCCGATGACGACGTGTCCCACCCGCACCGCCCGGGTCACACCGCCTCCCGGAGGGCCCTGGCCAGAAGGGGGGCGAGCCGGCCCAGGGTCCATGAACAACGGAGGGCCCGGCCGGCCCACCGGGCCGCCCGGAGTCCCTGCGGAACCTCTTCCCAGAGGGAATCCAGAACCACGCGGGCCACCAAGAACGGGATCCCTTGCCGGAAAAGCTCCTCGGCGAGATGGGCGGACTCTAGGTCCACCCCCAGGTCCTCTGCGCCCAGGGCCACCTTCTCCGCCGGCGAAGCCAGCCGGGCCACAGTGACCATCGGCCCCACCTCCGCCCCCGGCAAGAGGTCCCGGGCCCGGACCAAAACCCTCGCCCCCACCCGAACCGTCCCCGCCGGACCCTTCACCCGGTCGGCCAGGAGCACCG